>CAKOLP010000108.1 GCA_934096025.1 uncultured Bacilli bacterium | reverse complement strand
GTAGCAATCAGTTTAAATCCATATATTTTAGCTATGGGTTCAAGTAAAAAGTATGGCGAAGCACTTATAACTATATCACTTTTTTTATGTTCTTTCTTATAAAAATCTTTGATTTTATACTTATTTTCTTGCCAAAAATCTTTGGCATAAGCTTCTCCATCAATTCTTTTTAAAAACCGAAAGAAACTACTTTTAAACTTTTCTTTTTCTATTACCTTTATTAAATATAAGCCTAACATAAAGCAAATGGGAATTATATCAAAAATAATACTTTTTTTTCTTTTTAAACAATATTTAAAGAAGTCTTTTGAAGAATCTCCATTATATATTGTGTCATCAAAATCATATATATTCATATTACACCAAGAATAATAACATTGTTATACCATAAATTAAACATAATACTAATAAAGATTTATCTTGATAAAGTATAGTCGTAGGGTCGCCCTCATCATTTTTTTCAATATTTAATGTGTATTTCATAAATATAATAATTAATAAAGGAATTGTTAAATACAAATACTTAATACTTTCTTCAATAGTCCATAAAGAATAGAAAACTATAGTTAATGCTAAACTTAAATATTGGAATTTATCTAAAAATGCTTCATTGTATTCTTTTAGTACTTTTCTAGAATCTTTATTGTGTATTAACTCTTTTTTTCTTTTACCAAGACCTAAGAATAAAGATGCCGACATAATAGTTAAAAATAACCAACTCGAAACATCTACAGCAATAATGCTTGCGCCATAATAAACACGTAAAACAAATCCTGATGCCAAAATAACTATATCAACAATGGCAACATTTTTTAATCCCATGCTATAAGCCATATTAATTAATACATACCCTAATAAAAAGTATAGGGAATTATTTAAGAATGTATTATTAATAAAGTAGTTAATGATTATTGATAAAATAATCATTACTACAGCAATTACTATTGCTGTAGACTTTTTAATTTTTCCACTTGGCAGAGGACGATTCTTTTTTCTAGGATGTAATTTATCTTTTTCTATGTCCCTTAGATCATTTACTATATATACAAATGAACAAGCAAAGCTAAATGCAAAAAACGCTTTTATACATGAGATAACATTACCTTTAGTAATAAGTCCTGCACATATTATAGGAATAAATATTAATAAATTTTTTACCCAATGTTTTACTCTTATTAGTTTTAAATAATCTTTCATTTTACCTCCTCACATATTCCGGCAGCATATCCGGAATTTAATATATATTGATATTCTACATTTAATTCTTTTGATGTGTATTCTTTTTCATATTCAGGTAATTCTTCTTCTAAATTAAAATATCCACCTGGAAATACTAAAGAATATATTTTCATCTTACATTTATCTGGGGTATACTTACTTTTAAAGTCTTCAATTTGGGCACTAGCTAATTGTTCAGATTTTATAGCTTGTAGGGTATTACTAAATAAAGATATATTATTATTTATAAATGTTACTATCATAAGAAATTGCAATATATAGTTTTTAGCTAAATCTTTTTTCTGTTCTAGAAGTAACATCGATCCAAACACAATTAAATGAATTTGAGGAAAATATCTCGCCCACCAAATATCATCTAATATAAATATTAAAATAATTGTTACAATTGTTGGAATTAAATACATTATAAACTTCTTTTTATTTACAAAAAATTCACCTATTAAAAGAATAAAATAGCATAACGATGATATAACTAATATACCGCTAAATAGTAATCCATTCCCTGCAATACGAATATTATAGGTATCTACAAATTTAAGTTCTTCTTCACTAATAGTAAAAGGAATTTTTAGTTCTGCCTTATCTTGTTGTGCTCTAGCAGAGTTTAATGCTTTAGAAAAATTGGATATGAAAAATTTTTTTACTGGCTTTTCACCAATTAAATGCTCTAACGTTTCTTGGGTCATTATTTCTCTTTTATTTTCTCCATATATTGGATAAAATGGATGCCCATTTTTTAAGAAATTCATAGGATAGCTACTTAGGCCTACTACAAATACGCCTATTACAACAGCAAGTGCAGAAACCCCTGTAAATTGCCAAAACTCTTTCTTAGATATTTTCTTCTTTATAAATCTAAAAATATACCATATATAGAAACCTAAACACATTATTCCTGCGTAACCAAAGGAAGAAAACTTAATATTAATTAGTAAAACTAATATTATAAAGTAACATATATATAATTCTAACTTGCTAGCGTATTCTTTTTCTTCATTAGCAAAAAAATACCAAATTAATAAAAAGAAATATAAATAAACAAGTAAATCAATGAAATTTGTTAGATATTGACTACCTATTGTGGTGCAAGTAACAACAAGTAATGAAAATAAAATAGCAAATCCTTTTTCTTTTTTTAAATGTAACAATAATGATAATACTAATACAAAGGTTGCATATATAGTTAATAAATTGATAGACTTACCACTTTCTATATTACCTGTTATGATTGAAATATTCGCTCCATATAAATAGCTGGCTTTAGGATAGTGATCCATCCATAAATATGACCATTCAACTAAATCTCTACTAACGTCTTGTCTTTCATCGAATTCTTTTACACTTTCTTCTAGTGGGTTCCAACCCTCGATTAAATACCCTATTGCAGCTTTATGATACATATTGCCGTCCCACGATCTATCAAAAAATTTACCTGCTACGTTAATTGATGCAAATATAACCATAATTGGTAAAACAATTGCTACTAAGATATTTTTTAAACTAAAATAATTATTTTTCTTAAGCAAAAAGGAAATAATTAGAATAGAAAAATATAGTGAAAAACCAACATACCACCTAGAAATAGGTACTTTAAATATTAACATAAATGATGCTAACATTATGTTTATACCAATAAATAATAATATAAACATACCACTATAAAATAATGATTTATTATTGTATTTTATTTTTTCTTTTAAAGGCTTAACCTTTATTTTCTCAGATAATAGTTTTGCCAAAGGCTTTATTCCTGCAACAGTATTAATGCACATAAGGGTTTGTAAAGCATACATATATCTGTTTTGCCCCTCTACAATTAATATTAATAATAAAGCTCCATAAAATATTAAATAACTTAAAAACAATTTTAGATTTTTAGATTTATACATTTCGTATAAGCCCAAAATAGATAAAAATACTAAAATATAAAAGTATATATTGTTTAATTTAATTACATCTTCCTTTAAAAAGTCTGCTACAGTATTATCTGTAATTGATGAAGATGTAAAATCCAGTTTCGATGTATCATTGCCGTAAATTATTTCTGCTTTTTTTACGAATAGATTTGCAATATCTTTTTTGGTTACTTCATTAGTTAAATGATATTTTAGATTTGTTAATATTTCTTTATTAGTTTTTTTGTAATCGTAATCATTTTTGGTAAATGTATCAAAATACATTTGATAGTTTTCTGGACTATAAACTCCATTATCTCTTAAACCAACATTTAAATAACAAGGAGCAGTATTTCTTACTATCGGAGCTTTAACATAATAGTTTTCTATACGATTAAATATTAAATTATTTGTTATAAGCATTGATAGTGTTGTTAATATTAAGGCTCCACCTTTTAAATATAGACTTTGTCTATTATTTTCTTTGTTTTTAATTATATCAAGTATAATATAGATTAAAAAGGCCACTATAAATACATAAGAGAAGTTTTTAAAAAAAGAACTTAAACTTAAAAGAATACCTATTACTAATGAAAATACTATGGTTAAGAACATTTTATTTTCAAAGAACTTGTGTTTTATAAGTAGTAAGAATAAATATAAAACAGACATTAAAAGTAATGAGCATATATGTTCTGGAGTAACAATCAATGTGTAAAAGATGTTAGCTGGCCAAAAAATATATATTAATGAAACATAAAATCCTTTTTGCTTATCTTTAAAGATTAGTGAAGCATTTTTATAAACTAAAACAGAAGTTAATATTAATATCACACTATTAAAAAGCAATGCCACAAGCTGAGTACTTCCAAAAATCATAAATAACTTATGAAGAATTTTAGGATATATAATCCAATGCGTAAATACTTGATAATAAATACCACTAAATATATTAGTCTGGGCATTTGTTAATGCTTGCTCAAAATCAGATACTTGAGTTGTAACATCATTTAAGAAAAATACTACTCCTACTCGAGTTATTATGGCAAATAAGAGAATAAAATACAGATAATACTTTTCATTTATAGATACTTT
>CAKOLP010000107.1 GCA_934096025.1 uncultured Bacilli bacterium | reverse complement strand
ATCCAAAGCATCTTGATAAACAACATTAATCTTTTTTTCCATTCCACACTTTTTAACATTTTTTAAGCATTCCATATACCTTGCTTCATCTCTTTCAATTGTTGTAACTACACAATCAACATCACTTGAAGCCATTAATATAGCAGAATAACCAATGGCACTTCCTATTTCTAAAATATTTTTAATCTTATGTTCTTTAATATATTTCATTATAAAAACAATTGATTTTTTTTCAATAATTGGCACATTATTTAAAGCCGCATATTTCTCCATTTCTAATATTTGTTCTTTCATTTAAATCACCTATCCATAAATCTTTTTAAAATTTTCAAATTCACTTGCATTATCCGTAAAATATACATTACCGGTTGTAATATCTGCAAAGAAATAAATATAATTTGTATCAGCCGGATTAAGTACAGCTTTTATACTTTCAATACTCGGATTACATATAGGCCCTACTGGCAATCCTAAAAATGTAACAAGTCTTGTATTATAAGGATTATTATCATTTAAATCATTTTTCGTTAAAGATTCTTTCATATCTTTTTGAACACCATAATAACTTGTAACATCCATTCCTAAACTCATTTTTTTATCAAGCCTTGTATATATAACTTGGGCAACTTTTTCTCTATCCGTATAACTTACTGCTTCTTTTTCTACTATCGAAGCCATAGTTAATATTTCATGAGTGGTATAATTACTTTTTTCTATATCATCTTTAACACTTTGTAATACTTTATTAGTATTATTTAAAATTCTTCTTAGTATATCCTCAAGAGTAGCATCTTTATAAAATTCATAAGTATTCGGATATAAATAGCCCTCTAAAGCATAATAAATATCTTCATTTAATATATCATCAGTTAAAAACCAATATTCACTAATAAGTTCTTTTATAAATTCCTTATCATTTACTTTTTTTTCTAATATTGCATAATCCAAATCTAAATTTTTGCTTATTAACTCTAAATACTTCTTTAAAGTAATACCCTCTTTAAAAGGTTAACATTGCGTATTTACTTTTAATCAAATTAGCTTTCTTTAAATTACTTACTATGTCAGTCTTACTTTCCCCAGATTTAACCACGAATACTACATTATCATTACTTTTCTTATCAACCGGCGTAAGCAAAATCATATATGTACTTAATATTACTAATATTACTACCAAAACACTTCCTAATATAATAAACAATTTTTTCTTTTTCATTTTTCAAACTTCCTTTTTATTCATTAGATTTTGTACTTGAATTAATATACTATCTAAAAGCTCAATAATATATTCATCTTCTATATAATTAAGTACTTGTTGCCCATCAATCTCATCATAACTAGAAGCATAACATATTATATCTCCACAATCATTTTTCTCATTTAATGTATAAATAATATAAATAATATCATCAATTTCAACTTTTAATATTAATTTATATTCTTCTTTATTATCTTTAGTTTTTATAACAATCTTATTTTTCATTTGTTAAACCTCTTTATATATGCCTCTAATATTAGTTGTGCAGATAATATATCAGTTTTATTCTTAGTATTTATTTTTTTTAGTCCATTTGTCTTTAAAATGTTTAGTGCTTCCACGGTTGTTAATCTTTCATCTTCTAAATGAACAACTATATTTTGCATTTCTAACATTTCTTTAAAACTTAAGCTCCTTTTTGCAGCAAACCCCAAGGAATTATCCATATTCTTAGGTAAACCTAATACTACTTCCTTTATATTATATTCTTTTATTAACTTCATTAATTCTTCTAAGGCTTTTTCATAATCTTTTTTAGCAAACTTTATTAATGTTAAAGGACTAACTAATGTATTTGTTTTATCTGTTATAGCTACTCCCAATGTAGTCGTGCCTAAATCTAAACCTAAATATCGCATTATCTACCTAAATATGCCCCAATAATTGCCATTAATACTTCAGTTCTTTCAAATTGGCATATCTTTTTCCGAGCATTTTCATAACTAGTTATATAAGTATTATCCCCAGTTACTAAATAACCTACTAACTGATTTATAGCATTATAACCTTTACTCTCTAAAGAATTAACTACTTCATTAACATTCATTAATATAAGTTCTTGCTTTAATTCATTAACATTAAAAATACTAGTGTTATCATTCATAAATTACTCTCTTTCTCTTTTTAACACAATCTAATTCTACCAAAAATCGACATCAATTGCAATAAAAAAAAAGATAGAGCAAGCTCTATCCAATTGTGACATATAGTTTTAATCAATTTTATTAGTATTTAAAAGAAAACTTTTAATACTTAATATTGTAGGAACTATAAGACTATAATATATACATATTATAGAAAGGTTTGTAAAAGAGTTAATGATCAATAAAACTATTAAAACGTGATTATTGTCACATCATTACTATATTATTTTATTGTGAATTTTTTGTGATAAAATGGTGAAATGTCGAATATTGTCATTTTCTTTAAAAAATTTTAATTTAAAAGCGCAATTTGTAAATTAAGGAAAGCCGCAAAAAGAATCCACAATAAATAAGGAATTTCGATATAAGCTCCAGCCTTAGAAACCTTAAAAAACCTATAAATCATTATCCCTACTAAAACTATCAAAAACAAAAGCCATAAAAATGCAAACCAGTACCTTTTAAAAGAAAAGAAGAAAAAACTCCATAATAAATTAACTCCTAATTGCCAATTATAACTTTTAACTGCATCATAATCATCTCGGACTAAGTATCTCGATATTCCCATTAAAACGTAAAGAATACTCCAGACTATCGGAAAGGCTATCCTCGGAGGAATAAATTCTGGTGTATTTATATCACTAAACCCATTAAAACTACCTGATAAAAACCCGACAATAAATCCTAATACTAAAGGTATGCAAATATAAAACAAAAGCTTTTTATAATCAATTTTCACCCTACTCACCACTATTATTATATATTTATTTTCCAAATTTATTATAATTATATACTAATTATGTATTTTACTATATACTTATTATAAGGAGGATATATGAAAAAACCAATAATATTTTTAGGTATGCTACTTTTAGTAACAGGTTGCCAAGACAAGCAAAACGTTAGCAATCCAGAGCAAATCACTTATACTAATAAATTTGAATGTTCTAGGGAAGAAACTAAAACAAATAAACAAGTTTATTATCTAACTAAACAAAATGAGTTAAATGCTTCTGGCAAAGATGAAAATGCCCTTAAAATAACAACTACTCGTTCTTATGACTTCGATAAAGACGGTACAAAATTACTTGCATATTATGACATAACTACTTATGAGTATTTAATTGACTATGATATGGAAGCACAAAAGAAATATTTTCAAGATAAATGCCAAGAACTTGACAAAGATACCTACAAAAGTTGTAATGTTTCTTTAAAGAATAAAACTATAACTGTTATTTCTGAAGTTAACCTAAACTCTGAAGAAAGCAAAGAATACTTAAGCACAACTACTATCGGCCCCTAAAAGAAAATTATCAAGAATCACCATATACTTGTAAATAAACAAGCGCTACAAAAAGGCAACGCTTTTTATTTATTTGTATTATTATTTCTTCTTCGATTAACCTGCTCACTTTTTAAAAGTTCATTACAAAAATTTAATTTTCCTAGAACTTCCGTACCCAAATGATGCTCTGCTAACTCAAGTATTTGTTCATATAACTCTATTTGCTCTACTGAGTGAACATCTATACCAAACAACACTTTTAAGTTAGGATATTGTGTTGCTATTTGCCAAAATCTTTTTGAGGGATATGAAACACATTCTCTTTTACCCCAAAAAAATTCATAAAGTGGCTTTAGATTAATTTCTAAAGGTACACCATATTTCTCTGCTACAGCACATATTTCATGAGCCGCTACTACTTCTAAATCAGTAAGATTCTCACTATCTTTAATATAAATATCCGGATGCGCAATAATATCAGGTATCCCCTTGGAAATAGCAGACATTATATAAAAAGCATAATTCCTTATATCTTCATCAGTCATTTCATTATCGCCAAATATTTTTAGTGTCTTATCAGCGCCATAAACAAAGTGTTGACCTAAAATAAGCTTATCAACTTCATTTTTTAGTTCTAAAATATTTTCTTCTTGATCTGGCAAATATTCTATTTCAAAACCACTTTCAATCTCAATTAATTTTCTATATTTTTCTTTTAATCTCCAGATACTATTTAAATAATTATTTTTTTCTAAATAATCCATTCTCATATCAAC
>CAKOLP010000106.1 GCA_934096025.1 uncultured Bacilli bacterium | reverse complement strand
ATAATAATTAATTCGAATAAGAAAAAAAACAACTTTTTTCAAATTGGAGAAAAGTTGTTTTTATGTGTTATTTTAGGAATTGGAGAGCAATATACATACCAGCAGTAATAGATGTCATAATTATTAGAAGAATACTGGTGTATCCCGCTAGACCAAATTTATCTCTTTGTTTTAATTCTTGTAAGTATTGTTCATTTTCCGAAAATTCTTGATAGCCTCGGAAATTAGGGTTTGTTCTAGTAAGGCTTTGTGTTTTTTCTTGGCTATTTTCTAAGCCGGTGGTAAAAAAGTATTTTTGATATGCTTGGGTAAAGATATCAGCAACGTTTTGATTACTAAAGTTTCCTGTGTTAATTTTTTCTATTACTTTAGAGCCATTACGGATTTTATCAAAAAAATCTTTAATACTTGGATTTGTTAGATTAGAATCTATAAAGTCTTTGTTGTGTTCATAAATTTTTAATCTGTCTGCTAGTTTTTGTAAGTAACTATCAATAAATGCTACTTCTTCTTCAGTAATAATTAATTGATTAAGTAATGAATTCATAAGGTCAGCTTCTTCAGTATTTTGATAAAAGCCATTTTTTAAATAAGTAAATATATCATCGGGAGTTAAATTGAAAAATATTTTATCAATTCGACTTAATCCATAACCATTTAATTTTATTGTTAGTCCATGATATATAATCGTGTCTGTTGCTTCATTATAGAAGAAGTCCCTTAAATTTGGATAGGTTTGTTGATAATTTGTTAATGTCTCATTATTTATGTTTGTCATTTTTGTTTACTCCTTTGGCTATTATAAGTTTAACAAAAAAATGTGTAAAATACAATATTTTTTTAAATTTTGAATTTAGAAAGGGTTTTAGATGATTTTTTTTAATAGTTTGGAAAAAAAATATAAATATGGTTTTAATTTTTAAAATTGGTGATTTGCATTTAATTTTATTTGTTGGTATGGTGATTGGGAAAGGAGGGAATTATGCTTAATCAGGTTGTATTGGTAGGAAGACTTGCTGGTGACCCAGAAATAATGGAAGCCACTACGGGGAAGAAATATATGAACGTAATTTTAGCAGTACCTAGAACTTTTAAAAATGCCGATGGTGTATATGAAACAGATTTTATTAGATGTGTTTTGTGGAATGGGATACCAACTGATACAAGTAAGTTTTGTCATAAGGGTGATATTGTAGGAATTAAAGGAAGATTACAAAATAGGTCTTATGAAGTTCAGGATACTAAAAAATATATAACGGAAGTTATAGCAGAAAGAATTACATTTATATCAAGTTGTTTAAAAAAGTCAGAGAATTAGGCAATTTTTGAAGTAGATTTGCATAACTATTTTATGGGGGTCTTGTATGAAAAAGTTTCAAATAGTTGGAGTGTTATCTATTTTGTGTTTTAGTTTTTTTTATACGGAGAAGATTGCTAATTTGGCGTTAGAAAAAAATGAAATATATCAAAGTATTAAAAATAATGAGGATAATTATAATATTAGTTATGTTAATGCAGAAATTGAAGATGATTTTATAGTTCCGGGGTTAAATGGAAAAAGTGTTAATATTAAGTCTAGTTATTATAATATGAAAAGTAGTGATGTTTTTAATGAATATTATTTAAAGTATGATACTGTGTATCCGAGTGTTTCAATAACAAATAATAAGGATAAGGTAATTGTATCAGGGAATTCATTAAAAAGGGCAGTGGCTTTTGTTATGGAGTATGATAAAAATATAATAGATTATTTTAATAAGAATAATATTGATGGAAGTGTTTTGGTTGATTTAGATACATTTAATAAAGGTGAAAAGCTGGAGCAAATTAATAATGAATATGAGAAATTTGATAATTTAGATAGTTTGCTGCATAGATATAATAACAATAATAATATATGTTATGTGACAAATGTTAATAAAAAGATATGTATGGATAATAAGAAGTATTTGGTTAAAAGTGATAAAGTTATTAATAATAGTACTTTTCTAAGTATTAAAAATAATATAAGTAGTGGGGATATATATTATTTGGAGAAAAATACTAATGTAAATAGTCTTAATATAATTATTAAAAGTATAATATATAAAGATTTGGATATAGTTAGATTAAGTGAATTAATTAATGAGGAAAGAAATTAAATTGGGGTAGTTAATGTGTATATTACGAAAGAGATTGATTTAAAGTAAGTTTTTTGGTATAATTTATTTACCGAAGAACTTATTTTTTTGAAAAAATGAAGGTGATAATTAATGAGTAAAATAAAGATTTTTGGTTTGGGAGGACTTTCTGAAAGTGGAAAGAATTCTTATGTAATAGAAGTAGATAATGATATTTATGTGTTTGATGCTGGAATAAAATTTGCTAGTGGGAACCTTTTAGGGATAGATTATATTATGCCGGATTTTTCTTATTTAGTTAAGAATAAGAAAAGAATTAAGGGATTATTTATTACCCATGGGCATCCTGAAAATATGGGAGCTGTAAATGATTTACTAAAAGATATTCCTTTTTTGAAAGTATATGCTACGAAGTTTACAAAGTTTGCTTTAATGGAGGAGGGAGTAAATGAAAATAATATTATCTTAATAAAACCACATAAAAAGCTTAATTTTGGGGCTGTGTCTATTTTTCCGATATCTGTATCACATAGTTGTCCTGATTCTGTTATGTATGTAATTAATACTAAAGACGGTGCTATATGTTATACGGGGGACTTCATAATTGACCCAAGTATGCAAGGGGCATATGATATGGACTTAGGTAAGATTGCTTATGTAGGAAAGCAAGGGGTATTGTGTTTACTTTGTGAGTCATCATTTGCTGAGAAAAGTGGGCATACATCTCCGAAGCATCGCTTAGTGGATTTTTATCGAGATATAATTAAACACCATGATAAGAGAATTCTTTTTTCCGTATTAGCTACACATCAATATACTATTTCGGAAATATTTGAAGCTGCAAGTAATGAACATAGAAAAATTGTAATAATGGGAAAAAAATTACAAAATGTTGTATCATTTGCTCATAAAGAGGGATATTTGCAATTTAATGAAGATATCTTAGGGGATTTATCTAATATAAATGATGATAATGCAATATTGTTAATTATGAACGATAAGACTACGCCATATGCAAATTTAAATAAGATACTTAATGGTTATGATAAGTTTGTTAGTTTACGAGAAAGTGATACAGTGGTTTTTGCAGAGCCAGGATATGATAGTACTGAAAAGATTTTAGTTAAGTTACAAAATGAATTAGCTAAATTTGGTTGTAATATTGAAACTATAGGTAAAGATAAAGAGATTTTGCATCATGCTTCTAGAGAAGATTTAATGTTAATGATTAAACTTATAAATCCTAAATATTATATGCCTGTTAAAGGAGAATATAGATATATGGTAAATAATGCAAATTTAGCTAGTATTCTTGGTATAAGTGATGAAAATATAGTTTTAAAACAAAATGGGGAAGTAGTTAAGTTTGAAGACGGGAAATTAGTAAAAGATTATGCGAAGATTAAAGTAAATGATGTTTTAATTGATGGTACAAGTAACGATGATATCGGGGACTTAGTTATCAAAGATAGAGAAATGTTATCTGAAAATGGAATTGTTTTAATTAGTGCCACGGTAGATAAAAAAGATAAAGTGTTGTTTGTAGGACCTGAAGTTACAACGAGAGGATTTATCTATGTTAGGGATTCGCAAGATATGATTAATGAGATTAAATCTATATGTGAAAATATAATAAATAGAAATATTAATCCTAAGTTTATAGATTTTAATCAAATTAAAGTAGAAATACGAGAAGAATTAAGTAAGTATTTGTATGAAGTTACAGAATGTAAACCTATGATAATCGCAGTTGTCCAAGAAGTATAAAGATAAAGAAATTGCCAATAATATTAATGGTGATTTTTTTATGAATGAAATACAAGCTTTAGAAGAAATGTATAAGGTAGTAGAAATGGGGATAATTGGTATTGATGAGGTATATAAGAAAATTGATGATAAAGTACTTGTAAAAACTATGTTTGATGCTAAGAAAAAATATCAGGTTTATAAGAGTGATGTTGCTAAAATACTTAATAGTTATGGTGAAGAACCTAAGGGAATTAATGTTTTTATTAAAATGTTTAATGAGATGTATACGAATATTGATTTAATGAATAAAGATGATGTTAAGATAATTGAAATGTTAATCGAGGGTACTAATAAAGGTATTTTAAAAGTAGAAGAAATACTTAATGAAGATTTAGATAAAGAAGTAGTTACTCTTGCTAAAAATCTATTAAAGTTATTGGAAT
>CAKOLP010000105.1 GCA_934096025.1 uncultured Bacilli bacterium | reverse complement strand
CTATTAAAGAAGTAACAAAGAATATGGAAAAATATAACTTTAATACGGTAGGAACACTTTTATATAGTTTTATTTGGAATGATTTTTGTGATAATTACATTGAGTTTGCTAAGTTTAATTTAAGTGATGAAACAACTAAGTCAGTACTTTATAAAGTTTTAGATAGTATTTTAAAAATGCTACATCCATTTATGCCATATGTAACTGATGAAATATACAATATGCTACCAATACATGATGAAAATATAATTCTTTCTAAGTATCCGGTATATAATAAAGATGAAGTGTTTACAAGTAAGTTAGAAAAAGTAAATGATATGATTGAATTTATTAAAGTATTTAGAAATATAAAATTAGAAAATAAAATAGGTAGTGATTACAAAGTTAAGGTAAATAGCAATGCAGATTATGATTTGATTTTTAAAGTTTTAAAAATTGATGAAGATAAGCTTTCTGAATGTAAAGGAACTAAGTTTAGTGTAGTATATAAAGACTATAGCTTAGATATATATTATGAAAAGGTAATGAGTGAAGAAGAACTTAAATTAAAAGAAAAGCAAATAGAAGATTTAAAAAATTCTATTAAGAGAAGAAAAGCTTTGTTAAGTAATGAAAACTATTGTAATAAGGCACCAAAAGAACTAGTAGAAAAAGAAAAAAATACTTTAGTAGATGAAGAAAATAAATTAAATATCTTATTAAGTGATAAGTAGAAATCTGGGTTTTTCCCAGGTTTTTATTTTAAATATTTATGGATATTGGAATAAGGTTTAATTTTTTCTGGCAATTTGTTATAATATTTACGGAGATATGATATGAATAATAAATGTAAATATGGAATTCTTTTTTGCTCAATTGGGCTAATATTATTAATTTTAAATGTAGTTTTTAATGCCCCACTTAAAATGGATAGTGCTTTTTATGAGTTTATTAGTGTTTTTTTGATAAATGATTTTATGACTGGTGTTATGAAAGCTGTTACATGGTTTGGGAGTGCCGGTTGTTTAATCATCTTAAGTATAGGGTTTGTATTAATTTTAAAGAGAAAAAAAGTAAGTATAGCTATTATTGGTAATTTAATATTTGTAGCTTTGTTTAATTATATATTAAAAATAATATTTAAAAGGCCTAGACCAATTGAACATCGACTTATTAGTGAAAGTGGATATAGTTTTCCCTCAGGTCATTCGATGGCTAGCATGGCTTTTTATGGGTTTTTAATTTATTTGATATATAAATATGTAGAAAATAAATATTTGAAAATTGGTTTTATTTGCTTACTTAGTTGTTTAATAGTTTTAATTGGAGTAAGTAGGATTTATTTGGGCGTACATTATCTGAGTGATGTTTTGAGTGGTTTTTTAATATCGTTAATTGTACTTTTAATTTATATAAATATTTTGCAAAAATATGCAAATATCTGAGACTTTCTGTGATATACTTAAGTAGAGATGATGAAATTGAAAGATGCGTTTTTGTATAAAATAACAAGACCAATAATAACTGTTTTATTTAAATGGTTTTTTAGGCCAAGTATCGAGGGCGTAGAAAATATTCCTCAAAAAGGGCGTATAGTTTTAGCGGGCAATCATACAAGTAACTTAGATTGTTTATTACTTATTAGTTCTACGAAAAGAAATATTCATTTTTTAGCTAAACAAGAGTTATGGAAAGGATTTAAAAAAATTATTTTTGCAAATATGGGATTAATTCCTGTAGATAGAAAAAATAAGAGTCATCATTCCTTAGTTTTAGCAGAAAAATATTTAGAGCAGGAGCTTGTTGTTGGAATATTTCCAGAGGGAACGACGGAAAAAACGGGACAAATGTTGGATTTTAAAATCGGGGCAGTTAAAATAGCTCATGATACAGACAGTCTTATAGTGCCTTTTGTTATAACGGGGAAATATAAATTGTTTTCTAAAGGGCTAAAGATTAAGTTTTTAAAACCAGAAAAAATTGGCGAAAATTTAGAAAAAGAAAATAAAAAATTATATAAGATAATAGAATTAGAAAGAGGATAATTTATGAATATATTTAATTTTTTTAGAAGAAGAAAAAAGATTCCCGAACCTTGGGCGAAGTATTATACAAAAGAAGAATTAAATTTTAAAGTACCAAATATTAGTATGTATGATCAAGTAAAAAAAAGTGCTTTTTTGTATCCAGAGTATATTGCCTATGAATACTTGGGAAAGAAAGTTAAGTATAAGGATTTTTTAAATGATATTAATGCTTGGGCAAAAACGTTTAAACTTGCAGGCATTAAAAATGGTGATATTGTTACAATTGCACTTCCAAATGTTCCGAATGTATTGGTGGCTCTTTATGCTTTAAATAGACTTGGAGCAATTGCGAGTATGGTTCATCCGTTATCAAGTGAAGATGAAATGAAAGAAAGTCTAAAAAGTACGCAAAGTAAACATTTGATTATGCTAAATACATTTTATGAAAAATATGAGACAGTTTTTCAAGAAGTAGAGTTAAAAGAAGTAATATTTGTTAAAGCTAGTGATTATATGCCTCTTTATTTAAAAGTTTTATATGAAGTAAAAGAGCTTGGAAAAAACAAAAGAATACCACGCGATAATAGGTTCTTTAGTTGGAAAAAGTACTTTCATACTTATTATAAAGATGAACCAATTAAGTTTTTAAAATTTGGTTCGTATACACCAGCGGTTATTATTCATAGTGGAGGAACGAGTGGTAAAGCTAAGAATGTAGTTATTCAAAATAAAGCTTTTATTTTGGCTAGTATTCAAGAAAATATTAGTATGAAAAATTTAGTTCCAGGGGATTGTTGTTTAGCTATAATGCCTAATTTTCATGGCTTTGGTCTAAGTGTACTTATGCATACACCACTTGCTTTAGGTTGTTATACAATATTAATTCCGCAGTTTGATTCTCGCAAATTTGATATAATTTTTCATAAAAAAAATCCCTCATGTGTTTTAGGTGTCCCTACTTTATATGAGGCATTAATGAACAATAATAATATTAAAAATTTAGATTTATCTAATTTGAAGTATATTGTCTCTGGGGGGGACATTTTATCTTCAAGTTTAGAAAATCGTATGAATACTTATTTAAAAGAGCATGGCTCTTTAGGAAAAATTACTCAAGGGTATGGTTTAAGCGAAGCTTTAGCTGCTGTATGTTTAGCGTGTGATGATGTAAATAAATCTGGCTCGGCAGGAATACCTTTAGCGGGTAATCAAGTTAAAATAATTGATCCCGCTACAAGAAAGACAAAACCATTTAATGAAGTCGGAGAAATATGTGTTCATTCTAAAGCATTTATGCAAGGATATTTAAATGATGAAATAGAAACCAATAAAGCTTTGCAAATTCATGATGATGGGCATATATGGCTTCATACAGGTGATTTAGGGCTTATGGACGAAGACGGTTTTTTGTTTTATAAAGGAAGAATTAAAAGAATGATTATAACTAGTGGATATAATGTTTATCCCGCTAGAATTGAAGAAGTAATAGAAAGTCACCCAGCTGTACTACAATGCACTGTAGTTGGGGTAAAACATAGTTATAAGCAAGAAGTGCCAAAAGCTTTCATAGTTTTAAAAGAGGGTTACTTTAGTATGTTTGTTAAAGATGATATTAAAAAACTATGTCAAAAAAAATTAGCTAAATATATGATACCTAATGAGTTTGTTTTTAGAAAAAGACTACCGAAAACGAAGTTAGGAAAAGTAGATTTTAAGAGTTTACAAGAAGATACAAGAGGTGATGATGAATGAGAATGCCAATAGTTTATAGGCTAGGCAGATTCCTTTTAGGCCCAATATTTAAGTTTTATTATAATCCTAAGATTATTGGTAAAAATAATATACCTAAAGTGGGCTCTATTTTAATAGTAGGGAATCATAAGCATTTATATGACCAATGTCTAAGTATTATTTCGACGAAAAGATATATAAGATATATGGCTAAAAAAGAGTACTTTGATAGTAAGAAAACCAAATGGTTTTTTACTTCGGTAGGTTGCATTTCTGTAGATAGAAAAAATCATGATAAAAAAGCTTCCGAAGAAGCTATTAAAACATTAGAAAATAAGGGAGCTATTGGACTTTTTCCGGAGGGAACAAGAAATAAAACTGAAAAGTTTTTGCTTCCCTTCAAATTCGGAGCTGTTTCTATGGCCAAAAAAACTGATAGTTATTTAGTACCTTTTGGAATTACTGGAGATTATAAGTTTCGAAGCAAAAACTTAGTTATAAGGTATGGAAAACCTTTTAAAGTAGGGGATATGTCTTTAGAAGAAGCTAATGCCCTTTTATATAATATAGTTAAAGAGTTAATGGAAGAAAATCTAAAATAAAAAGATGGGAGA
>CAKOLP010000104.1 GCA_934096025.1 uncultured Bacilli bacterium | reverse complement strand
TTTAACTGTTTTTGGTTTGAAAGTATTTTTGATTTTTAAAAGTTTACGGTTAAAAAGTTTAAAAATGTACGGTTGAAAACATTAAAAGTTTACGGTTGGAAAGTTTAAAAACGTACGGTTTGTATTGTTTTGCTCTATTTTTTATGGTAATATTTTATTAAAGGAGTTAACTAATATGACCTTAAAAAAAGATGGATATAAAGAAAGATTAATTGATAAAAAAATAGCAGAGTGTTTGAAAGTTTTTGGGGCAGTTTCGATTATTGGACCAAAGTATTGTGGTAAGACTTGGACTAGTTTAGCTCATGCAAATACTGTTAAATATATAAATTCTAATGATAAAAGATTGTTTAATTTGGCTCAGATTGATGCAAATCAAATTTTAGTGGGAGATTATCCTTTACTTATTGATGAGTGGCAATTAATACCTCAGATATGGGATTGTGTTAGGAGAAAGTGTGATGAAGATAAAATTAAAGGAAAGTTTATTTTAACTGGCTCTGCAACTGAAAAAGAAAATACGATAGATCACTCCGGGGCGGGAAGAATCTGTAAGTTAAATATGGAAACTATGTCTCTTTTTGAGTCTGGGGATTCTGATGGTTTTGTTTCTCTTAGAGAATTATTTTTAAATAAAGAAATAGAGGCACATTTTACTAAAGAATTATCTTTAGAAAATCTTGCAAATTTGATACTAAGGGGTGGCTGGCCAGATAATATTGATAAATCGGCGAGAGATTCACAGTTAATTGCAAAGAGTTACATTAAAGATATTTTAGACAAGGATATAAGTGAAATTGATGGGGTAAAAAGAGATAGAAATAAAATGGAAATGTTGTTAAAATCATTAGCTAGAAATGAATCAACACTTGCATCAAATGAAACATTAATAAAGGATATTATAGAAAATGAATTTGATTCAATTAATAAAGAAACTGTTGGAGAGTATTTAAATGTATTGGATAAGCTGCATTTATTAGAGAATCAACAATCTTTTAATCCCAATATTAGGTCAAGAGAAAATATAGGTAAAAGTGCGAAAAGACATTTTACTGATCCGTCATTAGCTTGTGCTTTATTGGGTTTAAATTTTGAGAAGTTGATTCAAGATTTAAATACTTTTGGTTTTTTATTTGAAGCTTTAGTGGAAAGAGATTTAAGGATTTACTCTGAATATCTTGGAGGAGAATTAAGACATTTTAGAAATAATGTTAGTGGTTTAGAAGTAGATGCTATTGTAATTAATGAAGATGGAAAATATGGAGCTATTGAAATAAAGCTGGGGGCTAATCAAATAGAAGAAGCTAAAACAAATCTTTTGAAATTTTATGAAAAAGTAGATAAAAAGCCAAGTTTTATGTGTATAATATGTGGAATGTGGAATAATGTAGTAAGAGATCCTGAAACTGGTATATATATAATTCCAATAACGGCTTTAAAGCCATAAAAAGGATCTTTTTTTTATGAAATTATTTGTTATCGGTAGGAATAATATAGCTAAAATACTCGGTTTTTCCAGATAAGACTTCTTGATAAAAATTTTGTTTCCAATGAATAAATTCAATTGATGCTTGTATTTCTTGTTTTTTATTTTCAAGTTCTTGAAGTTTATTGTCTAAGATTTTTTGTCTATCGGGAATTGATGAGGTTCCTTTTAAACAAAGATTAAGGTATTCTTTCATTTCATGTATGGACATTCCACAGCGTTTTAAGCAAGATAAACTTTTAAGCCAGTTTATATCATTATTATTAAATACACGATAATTTCTTTTATCTCTTTTGACATTGGGAATAAGTCCCTCATTACAGTAAAATTTTAAAGTATCATAGGTTAAGCCTGTTTTTTGGCAGGTTGGCTTTAGAAAGTATGGCTGAAGCTGATAAGGCAGTTGTAGATTATTTTAAACCGGAAAATATGGCATATATTAATATTGCTAATAAGATATCAATTGATTGTGATTGTGATGCTAATCCAAAAGATCCAGAAATGAAAGATATAGGTATTTTTGCTAGTTTAGATCCGGTTGCCATTGATCAATGTTGTTATGATACTATTATTAATTCTAGTGATGTTGGAAAAGAATCTTTAGTCGAAAGAATGAAAGAAAAACACGCTATACATACAGTGGAAAGAGCTTGTGAACTAGGAATTGGTAATAGAGAATATGAACTTATTAATATAGATAATGAGTAATGCACTTAGAATGAACTAAATGTTTTTTAATAATCTAAAATAAAAAAAGTCCTGTAAAAAGTAAATTTTCTTTATTGGACTTGGTAGGTTTTTCTAGTTCTTTTAGAAAGTCTATATAAATCTAAGGCTTGCTTGGTGGAATTTTGTATTATTTCACTGTTAGTCTCGGGAATAATGCTAGTTATTTTAGTGGGATCGTTAAAAATAGCAGCTGTATTTTTAGGGGCTTTATATAAAAGCATAATTTGTTCAAGTTGTAATTTTATTTGTATGAAATATTCTAGAGGTAAATTGTTTTGGATATCAATTGCTAAATAGCCATTGATATCAAGGATATCATCTATTGTTGGGAGTCTTCCAGGGCAGCCAAAATAATTAAATACTATTTGCAGTATTTCTTCTTGTAATTTATCAGGAGTCATAGCTATATTATAATTATAGTATGTCTTTGGTAATTTATTTATAAGAGAATCTAAAAGAGTAATATCAAAGCCAAGTTTGGCAAATAAGGTTATGTCGATATCTCTTGATATTGAATTTTTAGTTAACGTTGCACGGATGTAGTCATTAGTTAGTTGCATTAAATATATAATAGTAGTCTCATCAATGTGTTTAATTCTTTCTATTATATTCGGGATGTTTGATTCTTCTGTTAATAATTGTTTAAATAATGATAATTCAATAAATTCTTTTAGGGAATTAAATAATCTTTCTTGTTTTAACTTTTCCATAAATACCTCTTTTTTGTATATGATATCATATTATATTGATATTGTCACTTTTATTAGTTTCTTTAAAATGTTAAAATAAAAGTAAGTGGGGTTATATGCAAAGTATTAATAGTAGAAGATGAAAAAAGTTTAGTAGATATAATAAGTAAAAGATTAAAAGATGAGGGTTATATAGTTGATTATTCTTATGATGGGGAAGATGGGGCTTATAAAGCTAATCTTAATATTTATGATTTAATTATATTGGATGTAATGTTACCTTTTAAAAATGGTTTTGAAATATTAAAAGAAATAAGAAAAAATAATATACGTAGTAAAGTCATTATGCTTACGGCAGCATCTGATTTAGAAGATAAGTTGGGGGGATTAGAAAGTGGTGCTAATGACTATGTTACGAAACTATTTCATGTTGAGGAGTTAGTGGCTAGAGTTAATGTGCAGTTAAAAAGAAGTAATAATGTTTTGGTATATAATGATTTAGAGTTAGATCTTTTAAGTTCAAAGTTAAGGTGTATGAAAATTAAAGAAGAAGTAGTCTTGGTAAAAAAAGAATTTATGTTATTAGAGTACTTTTTGGAAAATGTAAATCAAGTTATATTAAAAGAACAAATTTATGATAGAGTATGGTGGCTAGAAACAGAAATTGAATCTAATAATTTAGAAGTTTATTTGTCTTTTATAAGAAAGAAGTTGAAAGCTTTGGGGTCAGATGTAAATATAAAAGCTGTTAGAAATATGGGTTATAGAATGGAGTAGATATGAAAAGATTAAAGAATAAAGTTTTCTTTTTAATATGGGGATTGCTTTCATTTAGTATTGTGGGAATATTAGTGTTTTTTAATGTTCAAAAATATAAAGAAAAAAAAGATAATGTTATTAATAGTTTAATAGTGGCTATGGATAATGAAAAAAACATGTTAATGATAAAGATATGCCTATTATGGAACCAGAGAATGTGAAGTTTATGGATTCTGTAATATATACTATTTTGTTAGATGAATTTGATAATATAAAAGATGTAATAAATCATTCAAATAATAATATAAGTGATGAATTAAGAAAAGACTTAGGAAATAGTATTTTAAAAGATAAAGATATTAAAGATAGATATATTGGTTCTTTATATAGTAAAGATTATTTTTATAGTTATAAAAAGGGGAATGTTTTAGTTATATACGATAATAATAATGGTGGTGATGTTACCTTAAATCTTACTAAACAAGATGCAGATGGTAATATTGTAATAGATAGTATATCAACACTAGTTATGAATATGAAAAATAATTCTACTTTTACAGGTGTTATAAATAGTGCTAATGAAGCTAAATCTATTGTGCTAAATCTTGATGCTACTTCTAAAATTAAGTTAGAGGGTGATTGTTATATAAGCGAATTAAATAATAAAGATAGTTCTAATAGTAATATAGATTTTAATGGATATAAAC
>CAKOLP010000103.1 GCA_934096025.1 uncultured Bacilli bacterium | reverse complement strand
GTTCAAATAATTATTTTCTTTAAATCCATGATTTTTACTCATAACATAAGCTAATATACTTTTTAAGTTGTTTTCCACTATCAACAAATTTTTAAAAATAATATTCCTAAGTTGCCTATCAAATAAAAACATACTATATAACTCAGCAAATGTTGTTCCCTCAATAAACCTCTTACTATTAAAAGAATCCATAAATAAATGACGGTATCCACTTAAGAAAAAGTAATTTTCCCGTAAAAGTATGTTTTTAGCAATTTCTACATCATCAATGATAAGACCTTTACTTACTAGTATGTCAATTTGTTCATCTAATGTTTTAAATGTCTTTGATTTCACACTATACCGCCTTTACTCTAAACATTATATCACAACTGACACAATAAATATATATAAAAATAATGTAGTAAATGTAAATAAAAAGTGATTTTTCTGTGATTAAATATAATAGTCACTTAAAGCTAAGGCTATCACTTTTGCTATTTTTTCTTGATAATCTTTATCTTGTAATTTCAACCTTTCTTGATAATTAGATAAAAAACCACATTCAATTAATATACCTTTTTTCTTCAATTTACTATACATATATGTTGAAGACGGAATTTTCTTTATTTCTCTTTTTCCACCCAAATTTTTATTTAAATAATTTTGCATAAAATTAGCTAAGTCTTTATTATCATGATTATAAAAAACCTGAGCTCCCGAATACCTAGTATCTGTTAGGAAATTCAAATGTATAGATAAATACATATTTGTTAATTTATTATTAATGATTTTAATACGTTCATCAAAGTCAGCCTTTTTTCGATGATTCTTCACTCCATTACTTAAATCATTATCACTATCCCTTGTTAGTACCACCGTTGCTCCCATTTCACTTAAATATTTCTCTAAAAATTTACTTATACTTAAAGTAATATCTTTCTCATAAATATCCTTATATAAAGAACCTGGATCCAAACCTCCATGTCCCGCATCAACCACAATTACTTTCCCAGCCAATGGCAAACTAGCTTTTACGGGAAAAGACACAAACACACTACAAAAAAAGCAAAACGTTAAAATAGTATTTATATAATAATTTTTCATACTTAAGTTTATGACATAATACTCAAATTTACGCTTGCTTCCAAAAAAAGTCTACTTTAAGGAATTTTTTAATGTCCTAGTTAACCCCGGCACTTTGCATTTATGTAAAACCAACCCATTATTTACAGCTCTAGCAAAATTTCTAATATCTACTTTAAAGTATCTTAACTTTTCTCTATTATATACGTAAATATCTATTTTCCCTTTATCTTGAACAATAATACACTGAGTATACATTTTTGCATCACCAACATTTTTATAACAATCGACAAATCTAATTTTACCACTAGATGCTTGATAATCAAAATCCCTTTCATCAAAAAAATATTCCAATATACTTTTGTGATGCCATTGTATATCAATATAACCCATACTAGATACATCATAAGCATTTATATTTTCCAAAATAAACTGAACCCTTTCAAAAAAATCATCTATTTGATTAACTGTCAAACATAACAAATATAAATACTCATCAGCATAAGGCTTTTTATCATCAATATAACCAAGTTTTCTATCTATTTGCTCAATTTCAAACCTACTTATTAAAGGATTCATACTTTTAATTGAATCTATCCCAAAATTTTTAGTAAAATAATATGATTGAATATTATATAAGTCTTCTTGTAAATCAACAACATAAGATAAACCGCTTTTTTCTCTTATAACATTATAAACATGAGGACAACCTCTTAAACTATCTTCATCAACTATAGTAATTATATCCACGCCAAAAAACTTTAAACTATTTTCTAAAATATAAGCTAAAGATTTACATATTGCTTTTTTTCTTTTCATACACTCATTCAAATAGTACCTAGACTGAGAATGATATCTATACACATTATGACGATATCTACTATTGCCAAAAGGTTTAAATTCTTCATCAAAAGACATTTTAAAGCCCAATTTTAAATAAACAAATCTAATAAGTTCTCTTTCAGTTAAATCAGACCTTTCCATAACAAAGGCACTTATTTCATTTACAAATTTATCTAAATATTCCATATGTCCTCCTTTATTTCTTTTAATTACATAGTTTTTTCTTGCAAGTTAATATTTTACTCTATTATTCCCTCCATGTCTATATAAATAATTCAAATTTTTATACAACTATCATAAGCATTCTAATATTATCAAATCTATTTTATCCAAATAAAAAAGAGAAAATCTCTCTTACTGCAATTCTATATACTTAGCTGTAAACTTTGGAACTGTCATGCTAACACCAAACACGGTAGTATAAGTTTCTGTTCCCTCCATATAACCCCACATTTTAACCATATCATCTTCTATAAAACTATCGCTACCATAATAAATTACATATATCGTATCATCGCAGCTATAACTATCTATATAAGTATATTTTTCACAAGTAACATCTACTCTAAATATAGAATAACTTGAATACTTATCCACAACTTGCACAATTTTTCCAAACCAATATGCTTTTTTATTTTTATAATCGCTTGGATTTCTCAACACATTTTTATATGTAAATTCTTCACTAGATTTTTTAAATTCATTTATAACTTTTAATTCATGTTCCTCTTTTAATTTATCCATAGTAATATCTAAAACCTTACTACTAGTATCCAAAAATTCCAAATTATTTCCTTTAATCTTTATAAAATTAAAAGCCACTCCCTTATTAGTACACTCAAATTGAACACTATTAATTATGGGCATATTTCGTACAGTTTTATAAAAATTTTGCAAATTTAAAGCACACGAATATATATCACCTTTATCTCCCTCATTTTTTATTTTAATATCATATTTATTATTTTCATTTAACTCGTAAGAATCCAAGGATTCATTTGAAAGTAAAGATTCATTTATTCTTTTTAATAACTTTTCTTCATCTGACATTTGTTCAGTTACATTTGTATCAAAAATATTATCTCTAGCAAAATCCTTAATATCTTTTTCCTCATTAACATTTAATATATTAATGGTAAAAAAAGCCAAAATTACAGGCACCATTATAGGCAAAATATAATTTATAAACTCATTATTAAAATATTTACTTAACATTACATACACAGAGGGAAACAAACTTACCCCTAGAACGATAAAAATACTACTTAAGCTAGGGAAATTTAGCATTCCCATAAGAACTAATACAATTCCCCCAATATATCTTAAAAAAGATACAAAAGATAAAACATTTTTCAACTCTTTTTCACTACTCCTTTTTATTATTATCTTTTTAAACCTAATAATGATAATGCCATAGTAATTATATATAAATTGCTTTGACTACATAAAGTCTAGCTAACGCATCTCCTGTTGCAGACATACCATTTATCAATAATAAAAATCCTGCTAAAAATATTATCACAATAACAATATCAAATTTTTTCTTCTTTTCCACTTCTTAAAAAACTCCTTTCCATTTCATTATATCCCAAAAATAACTTGCAGTAAATAGTTCATGTGAATATTTTGCAGTAAATAATATCATAGTTTAGAAAGAGGTGACAAAAATGACTTTAAAATTTAATAATTTAAAAGATTTATTAACCTACAACATCAAGTATTACAGATATCTAAACAATATGTCCCAAGAAAAATTAGCAGAAAAATGCAAATTAAGCCCGAGGTATTTAACGGATATAGAAAGAGGATTACATTCTCCAACTATTCCCAAGCTAGAAATTATAGCAAACGCTTTAAATATTGAACCTTATATTTTATTTACCAACCCTAAAAGAAATAAAGACATAGTCGAAAAAATAGAAGCTACCAGACAATACAACCAAAAATAAAAAGAACTACTTTAGTCCTTTTTATCCAATAACCAATCAAAAACATTTAATTGTTTTATACCATTATGAGAAGTAAGTGGTACATAATCTGTCGTTAATAAATATTTAGGATTATGATCATTTATATTATCAAGCGCTGCTAACTCTCTTTCCAAAGTTTTTTTATCTTTTACAGTATAACTAACTTGATAATATTCTTCTCCTTTTTCATTAACTGCCACAAAATCTATTTCACTATTATTATTTTTTCCTACATAAACCTCATAACCACGCCGTAGTAACTCCAAATAAACAACATTTTCCAATATATGCCCTTCATCAGTATGCTTACTTCCTAATAAATAATATCTTAAGCCCAAATCCGAAACATAATATTTACAACCAGACAAAAGATAATTTTTTCCTTTAATATCATATCTATTAACTTTATAAAGAACAAAACATTCAGTTAAAGTTTCCAAATATTTTTCTACCGTAGGCACCGATATTTTTCTCCCATTTGATGACATAGTATTAGCTATATT
>CAKOLP010000102.1 GCA_934096025.1 uncultured Bacilli bacterium | reverse complement strand
GTTTTATTTGATATTGAGGGGACATTAAAAAAACGACAAGATATAGTGGTTAATGGGGTATTTTTAAAATCTATTAATAATTTAGAGTATGCTATAAAGCTTAGTGAAGAACCAACTGGTAATGCTGATGGCGTGAATAATTTAATGTTATTGCCAAAAGATAAGGATTTTGCTAGTCTTTTAAAAGAATTAGATACGGGAATTTTTATTGATGAAGTTCATGGGCTACATTCAGGAATAGATAAAAGAACAGGAAATATTTCATTACAAGCTGAGGGATACTTAGTAGATCAAGGTAATATTAAAAATGGTCTTAGTATGATTATATTATCGACGAATATTTTTGAAGTATTTTCTAATGTTTTAGAAGTTGGTAATGATTTATCAAAAAATAGTCTTAAAACTATAGCTCCATCATTATTATTGCATGATATAACTATAACGGGAAAGGAGTAGAAAATGAAAAAAGATTGTTATGAAATTTTAGGTGTAAGTAAAAATGCTACTGATGAAGAAATAAAAAGAGCGTTTCGTAAATTAGCAAAACAGTATCACCCTGATATAAATAAAGAACCGGGGGCCGAAGAAAAATTTAAAGAAATAGGAGAAGCTTATGCTATTTTGTCTGATCCTGCTAAGAGACGTCAATATGATCAATTTGGCCATGCGGCTTTTCAAAATGGTGGAGGCGGTGGCGCTTCTGGCTTCCAAGGTTTTGATATGGGAGATATTAATTTAGATGATATTTTAAGCGATTTATTTGGTGGCGGCTTCGGAGGTTTCTCTGGTTTTGGTAGAAGAAGTAGTAGAAGTACTTCCCAAAGAGGTAGTGATATTCGGGTAGTATTAAATCTAACTTTTGAAGAAGCTGTATTTGGTTGTGAAAAAGATGTTAAATTAAACTTAACTACTGAATGTTCAAAATGTAAAGGCAAAGGCGGTTTTGGGGAAAAGACTTGTCGAACTTGTGGCGGAGCTGGTAAAGTATTAGAACAACAACAAACGATATTCGGGGTTATGCAAACTCAAAAGACTTGTAGTACTTGTCGAGGTACTGGTAAAAGTTTTGATACAATATGTGATGCTTGCCATGGTGAAAAGGTAGTTACAAAGCCAAAAACTCTAACAGTAAGTATTCCTGAGGGAGTAGATGAGGGGTATCAATTACGTTTACGCGGAAAAGGCAATGCTGGTGTAGGTGGTGGAGAAAATGGCGATGTTTTCTTAGAATTTAAAATTAAGAATCACCCAATATTCGAACGTGATAAAGAGGATATTTATCTAGAAGTGCCAGTAAATTTTGTAGATGCCACTTTAGGTTGTAAAAAAGAGATTCCAACACTTTATGGTAATATTATTTTAGATATTAAAGCAGGAACACAAAATTATACAAAACTAAAAATAAAAGGTAAAGGTATTAAAACACCGGGCAGTCTAACAAAAGGTAACATGTATGCAGTAATTAATATAATTACGCCGACGAAACTTGATAGAAAACAAAAAGCCTTACTAGAAGACTTAAGAAAGACTAATCTAGATGATGGGCTAGAGTTTAAAGAATTTAAAAAATATTTATAAAATTTTGATATAGCACTGATTACTTATGGTGCTATTTTTTGTTTGGAAATTATTTTAAAAATCCCTTATTTTTCGGCAAAAATATATTATTTAAGTGCTTGACATAAACTATAATAGTACAGTATAATTTAAGTAATAATAAAAGGAATGATAGTTATGAGGTTAAGATTTAAGTCGGCTTTGAGTTTAATATTGTTTCTAATTATCGGGTGTTTTACAATTGGTATAGGTTATTTCTTTTATCATGAGGTTACAACGGATTCAGATATAGTAATAGACGGAGATATAACAATTAATTATTTAAGTGGGAAAACATTTAAATTAAACGGTAATAATGAAGTTACATTTTCGGTTACAAATAATGATAGTGAGCAAAAATATTATTATATTCAATTAACTGATGTTTATGCGCAAGATGTTTCTTATGAATTAAAGTCTTCGGATAATTTTGAAAAAACTGATGCTTTAAAATCAGATATTATAACAACGGGGGTAGCTATCGAGGGAAATAAAACTACCAATTATACTTTGAAGTTTCAAACGGAAGATAATAAAGAGTATTCTGGTACAATAAATGTTGGAATAAAAACAGATGATAATAATACTTTTAAAGATGTGCTTTTAGCAAATAATGAAATAAGTGATTCCTTAACTAATCCAGGGGAAGTTGCCACTATAGATGAGGGGTTATTAAAAAAGGAAGATGATCTTGGTGAAGCCTATTATTTTAGAGGAGCTAGCCAAAATAATAATGTATCTTTTGCTAATTTAAATTGGAAAATAGTAAAAATAAATGGCGACGGTTCAGTTAAATTAGTTTTAGACGGAATTTTAAGTGAGATAAGTAAATATTATGAAACAGATACAGACTTTTTAAATACTACAGTATATAATAAATTAAGCAGTTGGTATGACAATTATCTTACTTTATATAGTGAATATATAACATATTATAAATACTGTGCTGATTCAGGTTATGATAGTGATAAAACGAAGCTTTTAGCATATAATCGGATTATTACTAATAACATTCCATCATTTGTCTGTTTAGGTACTCAAGTTAATGCTAAAATTGGCTTGCTAACAGCTGATGAAGTTGCTCTAGCAGGGGGAAGTACTAGTGCAAATGCAAATTATTATTTATATAATGAAAATATTAAAACAGCATATTATACAATGACAGCATCAAGTATTACTGCTACATTTAATCCATTTTTAGTAAATACTGACGGTAGTTTAGTAAGTGATGTTTCGGGAACTCTTTTAAGAGGTATTAGACCCGTTATAAATATTACTAAAAATGCTAAAGTAACAGGCTCTGGAACTCTCGAAGACGCATATGTCTTAGTTATGAATACTAAATAGATTGACAAGCTTAGCGATAAAGAGGTATAACTTACTTCTTTTTTTCTTGGAATAAAACTGGGGTTGTTTGCTTTTTTAAGTAATTTGCATGTTTGCAATTTTTAAAATTATTAATTTGCTTTCTTTTAAACTTTGTGTTATAGTAGTTTTTATAAAAAGATTTATTTTGTAAATGTTTACACCTGTTTATGTCAAATATATGTGTAGTATATTTAAAACAATATGTAAATGTGATAAAATAAATTTGTGGTGATAATTATGAAATTATTTAGTGATATAGGGAACTTTTTATTAGCCTTACGGTTTGTAGATATAGTCTTTTTCCTATCTGTGCTTATATTAATGATATTAGTTGTAACACTAGTGTATTTTATTAAGATTAATAAGGATGAGGATGATAGGATGGTAAGTGATGAAACTGCAGAAATGAAGATTGTAAAGGAATTAAAAGAGAATATGAAAAGTGAACCAGTAATTAAGTTTACTAATTATGAAAAAGACCAAGAAGATAAGGCTATAATTAGTTATGATGAACTTTTAAATAAGAATAGTAATTATGGAATAAATTATGAAAAAGAAGAAACATATGATGATTTTTCTGTTAAAAAAGTAGATTTGGAAAACTTAGTTAGTAAAACTAGTGAACAGACACCGAATATAGAAGTTAGGGTTATAAGTTTTCAAAAAGAAGAAGCTTTTTTAGAGGCTTTAAAAAGATTGCAAAAGGAATTGGGGTAGGTTATGATGAATTTTAATATTATTACGTTTGGGTGTAAAGTAAATCAATATGAATCGAACATGATGAAAGAAAAAATGCTTTCATCAGGTTTTTTGTATTCAAATAAAACCGAGGATAGCGAAATAATTATAATTAATACTTGTTCTGTAACAAATATAGCAGATAAGAAATGTTTAAAAATGATTAGAAGAATAAAAAGAGAGAATCCTCAGGCTATTTTAGTTATTTGTGGTTGTAGTTCCCAGAATTTACAAAAGGAATATGAAGCATTTGATGCCGATATTTTAATAGGGAACAAAGATAAAAGTAAAATTGATACATTAATAAATGAGTTTTTAGCTAAAAAAGAAAAGTATCAAAAGTTTTATAATGAAAGAAATTTAAAATTTGAAGATATGGTTATTAGTGATTTTAATCATGTCAGAGCTTTTATAAAGATTGAAGATGGTTGTGATAATTTTTGTTCTTATTGTATTATCCCTTATGTAAGAGGAAGTGTTCGCTCTAAAAAGTTCGATGAGTGTCTTAAGGAGGCCAGAAATTTAGCTTCTAATAATCATAAAGAAATAGTATTAACGGGTATACATACAGGTAGATACGAAAGTGTTAATCATGATTTAACTGACCTTATTAATGCTTTAAGTGAAATAGAAGATTTAGAAAGAATTAGAATATCTAGTATTGAAATAACAGAATTAAATGATAAATTTTTAAATATGTTA
>CAKOLP010000101.1 GCA_934096025.1 uncultured Bacilli bacterium | reverse complement strand
GGGTAGAGGGCTAAGTTATGAAATTGCAGAAAAAATAGATGCTTTAAAAATAGACGGAGTATATTTAGTAAAAGAAAGTAAAAGATATTATCCATATGATACTTTACTTAGTCATGTGTTAGGATACGTGGGTATTGATAATCAAGGGCTTTCTGGTTTAGAACTTTATTATGATAATTATTTGACTGGTAAAGATGGATCAATTAAATATTTTTCAGATGGCAAAGGCCATAAGTTAGATTTAGCAGAAGTATATGAAGCTCCGACTTCTGGTATTACTCTTGAGCTTACAATTGATTTAGACTTACAAAAAGTGGTAGAAAATGAACTGGATAATGTAGTAAGTAAGTATAATCCTGACAGTGTTATTGCAATAGCTATGAATCCTAAAAATGGAGAAATACTTGCTATGTCAAGTAGACCTAACTTTGATACTAATAATTATAAAGCATATGATACTGAAACAATTAATAGAAATTTACCTATATGGATGACATTCGAACCTGGTTCAACTATGAAAATTACGACCCTTGCCTCAGCTATAGAAGAAAAGGCTGTTAATATTTTTGAAGACAGGTTTTATGATTCTGGTGCTATAAAAGTGGACGGAGCTACACTTCATTGTTGGAAACATGGAGGTCATGGAGATCAATCTTATTTAGAAGTTGTAGAAAACTCATGTAACCCTGGGTTTGTTAATCTGGGTTTGAAACTTCAAAAAGAAACGTTAATGAGTTATATTAAAAAATTTGGCTTTGGTACTAAAACAGGAATAGATTTAAATGGAGAAGCGAGTGGTATTTTGTTTGATGTTAATAAAATGGGCAATGTTGAACTAGCAACCACAGCGTTTGGGCAAGGAATAAGCGTTACACCTATACAACAAGTAAGAGCGGTTAGTGCAATAATTAATGGTGGTAATCTATTTGTTCCGTATATTGTTAAAAATTACTTAGAGCCAGAAACAAATACTATAATTAAAAATACAGAGCCTAAAATTGTAAGAAAAGTAATTAGTAAAGAGACATCAGAAACAGTTAAATATGCTTTAGAAAGTGTCGTTGCTAAGGGTTCAGGACATAATGCCTATATAGAAAACTACCGGATAGGTGGAAAAACTGGAACGGCCCAAACTGTAGAAAATGGGATTTATTCTTCAAGCAAGTATATTCTTTCTTTTATTGGTTTTATGCCCGCTAATGACCCAGAGATTGTCGTTTATGTTGCAGTATCTAGCCCTAAAGGCGTTGTTCAATATGGAGGTACTGTTGCAGCTCCAATTGCACGAAATATATTTTTAAGTGCTATTGATATATTGGATATTAAAGAAGATACAAGTGGTATTCCTAAAGAATATACATGGCTTGATCAAAAATATGTAGTAGTTCCTGATGTTACAAGTAAAACTATAGATGAAGCAAAAAAAGATTTAAAAGGATTTGATATCGAATATAGTGGTTCTGGTGAGACAGTAGTATATCAATCTCCGAAAGGGGGAGAATATGCTAAAGAGGGTGGAACCGTTGTTTTAATGCTTAACTAATGTAAATTATTGTAAAATTAAAAATAAAATGAAAAAGAAATAAAACAAATTATTGTATAATAATGGTGAGGTGAATAATATGTTAATCTTAGCAAAAGCAGCAATGGCCTTAATGCTGGGGTTTGTACTTTCTTTAATATCTGGCTTATTTATAATACCCATGTTAAAAAAGTTGCATGTAGGTCAATCAGTAAGTAAACTTATTTCAAAAAGACATTTAAAAAAGGAGGGAACTCCGACGATGGGAGGTTTAATCTTTATTATCCCTGTCATTGTGTCTTTAATTCTTCTATATTTAAAGGGAAGTATTGCTATAAGTTACAATCTTATTATTGTGGTCTTTGTCTTTTTGGCTTATGGTTTTTTAGGTTTTTTAGATGATTTTATGAAAGTGAAATACCATAATAATGACGGTATAAGCTTAGTTACGAAGTTTTTAATTCAAATGGTGATAGCTTTAGTGTTCTTTTATCTATTTATGAAAGGTGGAGGAGAGCCAGCTTTAAGCATAAGCTTTTTAAATATTTATATAGATCTGGGTTGGATGTTTGGAATATTTATTTTGTTTTTATTGGTAGGAACTACAAATGCTGTAAATATTACTGATGGTTTAGATGGATTAGCCGGGGGACTTTCTGCAATAGCATTTTTTGCTTATGGGGTTATAAGTTGGAATGCGGGATGGCTTGAGGGCTACCAAGAAATCGCAATATTTTGTTTCTTATTAACGGGTTCAATTGTGGGCTTTCTAGTCTTTAATACACATCCAGCACGAATATTTATGGGTGATTTAGGTTCGTTAGCTTTAGGTGGAGCTCTTGCTAGTGTGGCAATTGTATCTAGGCACGAAATATCTCTAGCAATTATCGGTGGTGTCTTTGTAATAGAAACTTTAAGTAGTATGATTCAAATTATTTCAATTCGTTATTTTAATAAAAAAATATTTTTAAAAGCACCTTTGCATCATCATTTTGAAGAATTAGGTTGGGAAGAAACAGATATTATAAAAATGTTTTGGGTTGTTGGCTTTATTTTAGCTATGGCAGCAATTACATATGGAGTTTGGTTATAAGCCAAGCTCTTTTTTGGAATTAAAAAGAATATCTTTAATATAATTTTATTGGGGGATTTTATGCCAAAAAAAGAAGATAAACTGTTGCTTTTAGTTGTTATTTTAACTGTTATTTTTGGTATTGTAATGATATATTCAGCTAGTTTTATTTGGGCAGAGTATAAGTTTCATGACCCTTTTAAATTTGTAAAAGCTCAAGGTATGTTTTTTTTAGTATCCTTAATATTAGTGTATTTTTTGAAAAATATAAATCCAAGTATTTATTATAAAAAAGCAAATTTCATACTTATAATGTGTTTTGTTTTATTGGTTTTAGTGCTTATTCCTGGTATAGGTAGTGTCCGCAATGGAAGTAGAAGTTGGTTTGGTATAGGTGGTTTTGGTATTCAACCAAGTGAATTTGCAAAATTAGGACTTATAATATATGTTTCTAAGTATTTAGCTAATAATGATAGAATTATTCATGATGTTAAAAAAGGTGTTTTTCCTATTTTATTTGTAATAGGTATATTTTTCTTACTTATTATGTTGGAACCGGATTTTGGTACTGCTATGGTTATTGTCTTAACTTTAGTGAGTATTTTGTTTATTTCGGGAGTTAAAATATCTTTTTTTGTAAAAGTGGGATTGTTGGGTTTACTAGGTATAGTGGGGCTTATAATTGTTGCCCCATATCGGGTAGCACGAATTGTTTCTTTTTTAAATCCTTGGGTTGATCCATTAGGTAGTGGATATCAAATTATTCAGTCGCTTTATGCTATTGGGCCAGGCGGGTTGCTTGGGCAAGGATTTTTAAAAAGTAGGCAAAAACAATTTTATTTGCCAGAACCTCAGACCGATTTTATCTTTTCTATTATTTCGGAAGAATTTGGTTTTTTAGGAATATTAATTTTAACTACGTTTTTTGGTTTTATCTTTTATCGTATTGTGAAAATTGCCTTAAAAGAGACTAATTTATTTAATAAATATTTGTGTTTTGGTTTAGGTTTTGGAATTATTATACAAGCTATTTTAAATATTTGTGTAGTTATTGGACTTATTCCTGTAACTGGTTAAGCATTTAGATGGGAGAAAATAATAGTCTCTCATTTTTCCTTTATTTTAAAGGATTTATGGACTTTTACAAGAAATAGATAAATCAAAAATTAAGAAAAAATTTAAGAAAATACAAAAAATACAGTAATTTTCATCATGTTTTTTAACGATACATTGATGGGAGAAAAAAGTTAATTAGAATCTTTAAACGCTAAGAATTGAGGTATATATGTATAATTATAAAAGTCGCTATAAGATGAAAGGCTTAAGTGTTTATGGAGAACCTAATTTTAGTATTTTACATAAATTAGATAAGTTTATTAATATAAATAAAGATACAAGTATTTTAATAGTTAATGCAAAAGATGGAATATACACTCTACCATTTGCTAAAAAAAGTAAGTATATTATTTGTTATGAAGAAAATAAAGATTTACTTTATGGTGGAATTATTGATAATTTTTATTCTGTTGGATTAGTAAATAGATTGAAATGCAATAAGTTAGATTCTAATGTTATTATTCATAATTCAAATTACTATGAAGAAGAACATCAAGAAAAATATGATTTAGTACTCTCTATTAGAACAATTCAAGATAAAGTAAATGATATATACAAGATTAAAGAAAAATTTTATAAGTTATTAAATAGTGTTAAAGATAATGGATATTTATACTTGAATTATTATTTAGATGAAGATTATGAAGTAAGTGGTCTTCAAAAGATAATGCCAAAAGAACTACTTAATTTAATTGATTTAAGTAAATGGAATATTGTTTATTACAGAGAA
>CAKOLP010000100.1 GCA_934096025.1 uncultured Bacilli bacterium | reverse complement strand
GGTAAAGAGTTTGAAAAGAGATTAGATGAATTAAGTGATATTTTAAACTTTAAAGATTTGCTTAAAAGAAGTGTGAAGAAACTTTCTGGTGGACAAAGAAGAAAAATTGACATAGCTAGAGCTTTATTTCACCACCCAAAAATATTGATTCTAGATGAACCTACTACAGGTTTGGATCCTCAAACTAGAAAAAATATTTGGAATGTGATTAATAAGTTAAGAAAAGAAGAACAAATAACCGTTTTGTTAACCACACACTATATGGAGGAGGCAGCAGATGCTGATTATGTAGTTATTATTGATAGTGGCAAAAAAGTTGCAAGTGGTACTCCATTAGAATTAAAAAATAAATATACAGGTGATTTTATTACTCTATATAATGTTAAAGAAGAAGATGTTATTAAATTAGGTTTTCCATATGAAGTTATTCGAGATGCCTATCGCATAGCCATACCAGATACTAAAACTGCAAGCGATTTAATTATTGAACACCAAGATATATTTAATGACTTTGAAATTACTAAAGGAAAGATGGATGACGTCTTTTTGCAAGTTACAGGTAAAAAGTTAGGAGATAACAAATAATGACTTTGCTTAGTTTAATAAAAAGAAATATAAAGCTATTTTTTAAAGATAAAGGTCTTGTTATTGGAGCTTTAGTGGGCCCAATTATTCTTATAGTTTTATATTTTACGTTTTTAAATGATGTCTATAGAGATACGTTTAAATCTTTTATTCCTGAAGGTACGTCTAATAAAATTATTAATGACATCGTTAATGGAGAATTAATTTCTTCAATACTTGCTGTTAGCTGTATTACTGTTTCTTTTTGTTCTAATTTTTTAATGGTTAGAGATAAGGTGAATAACGCTCGTAGCGATTTGTTAGTTTCACCAGTTAAAAGTTATGTATTAGCTTTAGCCTATTATATAGCAACAGTTATTTCTTCTCTTACAATTTGTTATATAGCTCTTGGTATATCTTTAGTTTTTGTAGCTTTTTCGCATTGGTTTTTTACTGCTTCAAGTTTACTCATGCTACTTTTAGATGTGTTTTTAACAGTGCTATTTGGAACAGCATTGTCATCTATTATTAATTTCTTTTTGACTTCTGAAGGTCAAATTTCGGCTGTTGGAACTATCATTAGTGCAGGATATGGCTTTATCTGTGGAGCTTATATGCCGATAAATAGTTATAATTCTGGTTTAAAAAATGTAATTATGTTTACTCCTGGAACGTACTGCACATCGCTTATAAGAAACCATTCACTTGCTGGTGCATTTAAAGAGATGAGCGATTGGCCAATAGAAGCTATAAAGAGTATTAAAGATGGTATTGACTGCAATTTATATTTGTTTGATAAACAAATATCGATAGCAGGAATGTATGGCATAGTTTTAATTACTATTTTAGTTTTAATAACAATATATATTGTTATAAATATTGTTAACGGAAGAAAATGTAAGACAAGATAAAAAGAAGTTATTTATTTTTGGTAAATAACTTCTTGGATAAGAATAAAGATAGAGAAATCATAAATACTAATAAGCTTATTGTAGTTAATATGAAGAGTGTCATATTAATATATATGCTTATCATAGTGTTTATGATTTTTTATATTTTATCGCTTCTTAATTTGATACTAAATATTGTAATACTTAATAAATAAAAAACTAATGTGTAGACCATAACAATAAAATAATTTAATAGTATGTCATAGTTTCCATTTAATACATTACTTCCAACAGTTATAGCTGGATAAAAAGGCAAAACTGAACATATTATTTTAAATGGATTTGAATTTGATATTAAGGCAAGTGGAAAGAATATACCACCTAATAGTGAGGCTGCGGTTGGAACAACACTAGAAAGTGGGCCTATAGCTTTAAAATTAAATAAGGAACCAAACAATAAGCCAAATCCTATAAATAGAAGAGAAACTGGAAGTATTAATAACATAAAAAACAAAGTATGAATACTAATATTTAAACCGAATATTATTCCAATTATTACCATTATAACTTCTTGAATAAAGGCAATAATAAGTGATGGTATGGTGTAACCTAGTATAAAATTATGTGATTTCATAGGAGATGATTTGAGTCTTAATAAAAAAGATGAATCTCTATCTATAGCAAAATTATTTCCAACAAATATAGTTATAAATGAGAAACTAAAAATAATCATTCCAGCTGTTAAATTTTTTATTTCAAATTGAGGGACGCTAGCTATATCAGCTCCTAAGCTACTTATTATTAGTTTTAAAGCAATAAATAATACTGTTGGTAAAATAATAAAGAAAACTGAAGCTAGTGGATCTTTTAAAATCTCAAGAAGATTACGTTTAGCAAATACTATCGTTTTCATAATTTGCTTCTCCTACTAATTTAATAAAAGCATTTTCCAATGTGTTTTCATGAGTGTATTCTTTTATATTATTAACGCTATCTTCAATCACTAATTTACCGTTTGAAATTATGCCAACTCTATCAGCTAGTTTTTCTGCTTCATCTAAAAAATGAGTTGTTAAGATTATTGTAGTGTATTCTTTGATCTTGTTTATTTCATTCCATAAATTGTGTCTGCTAATTACGTCTAATCCTAATGTAGGCTCATCTAAAAATAATATTTTTGGTTTAGAGATAATAGCCATAGCAATTGAAAGTCTTCTTTTCAAACCGCCAGAGAGATTTTTTGCTTTCTTTTTCTCATGTTTAGTTAAATCGAATTCTTTAATTAACTCTTTGGCTCTCTCATCAGCTTGCCTTTTTGTTAGACTGTAAATTCTACCCATAAAAACTAAATTTTGATAGATATTTAAATTAGGTGCAAAGGCGCTTTCTTGTGGAGAAATAGAAACGATTTCTTTAATTTTATCTTTTTTTGTGTTTATATCTAAGCCGTTTATTAATGCATCTCCACTTGTTGGCTTAAGAAGGCATGTTAGCATCTTTATAGTCGTTGTTTTTCCAGCACCATTTAATCCTAAAAAGGCATAAATTTCTCCTGAATAAACATTGATATTAATATTATCTACAGCAGTGAAATCTTTAAACTTTTTTGTTAAGTTATTTGTCTTTATTATTATCATTATTGTCACACATAATAGATTCAGTAAAAGGAGCGAATACTTCTGTTTTAACTAAAGCTAACCCTTTTTCTATATCTCCAAGTAAAATTAATGAATCTCCTGGTTCTATGTTAAAAGTATCGCGTGCTTCCTTAGGAATAAGTATTTGACCTTTATCGCTGACTTTTACTACTCCAAAAATAAACTTTTTATTTCCTTGTTTAATGCTCATATTGACCTTTCTTTAGTGGTTGGAAAATTCCAACTTTTCCAACTTTATTATAATATTATATTACCTTTATTCCTAATTTTATACAATATTAATAGGCTTTAAATATTAATTTTTATATAATAATAAATTGAAGGTGAATTAAATGAAAAATGCTCTTTATTTACAATCTGGTGGCCCAACGGCTGTAATTAACTCCTCTCTTTACGGTGTTATAAAAGCGTATGTTAATAACACTGATAAAATAGGCCATCTTTATGGATCTTTATACGGAATAGAAGGTGTCCTAAAAGATAATTTGGTAGAAATTGAACCAGATTTATCAAAGTACGATGAATTAAAATATATGAGTGGTGCTATTTTAGGATCCGCCCGTCTTAAACTAGGTCTTCCTGAAGATGATGATAGATACGTCAAAATTCATGAGATTGCTAAAAAATATGATATTGGTTATATTTTAGTTAATGGTGGAAATGATTCTATGGATACAGCAAATAAATTAAATAAGTTTTTTGCTGAATTAAAAGAAGATATTGTAGTAATGGGTATTCCTAAAACAATTGATAACGATTTGATTTTAACAGATCATACACCAGGATTTGGAAGTGCCGTTAAATTTGTTACTAAATCTATAATGGAAATAGGTTTAGACATTAATTCTTATAGAAAAGGAAGAGCTACTATTGTTGAAATAATGGGTAGAGATGCTGGTTGGTTAGCTGGGGCAACAGCTTTAGGAAAACTTTATAATCTTGGACCAGATTTTATATATCTTCCTGAAATTCCGTTTGATAGAAAGAAATTCTTAGATGATGTAGAAAGAGTTTTTAAAGAAAAAGGACACGTATTAATCTGTGCTTCAGAAGCTTTAAAAGACACTAATGGCGAATATGTTTCTGTTGAAGATAAATTAGATTCATTTGGCCATAAACAATTGGGATCAGTTTCTAAATATTTAGAGATTTTAATCAATAGTATTTTGAACATTAATACTAGAACTATTGAACTGAGCTTACTTCAACGTGCTGGTGCTCATTTAGCCAGTAAAATAGATAGACAAGAAGCTATCGATGTCGGAGAAAAAGCTTTAGAATATGCTTTACAAAAGAGAGTTGGAATGGTTTCCATTATTAGAGATAGCAATAATCCATATCATAGTCATTACGATTTAGTTCCATTAGCAAGTGTAGCTA
>CAKOLP010000099.1 GCA_934096025.1 uncultured Bacilli bacterium | reverse complement strand
TTTTAATCTTGGCACTTGTGTACCACTTAACCAATTAGTAAGAATTACTATTTCCTTATTATGTTCTTTTAAATATCTGAATAAATCAACTACACCATCAGCGACCTCATCTTCAATAGTTTCCCCATTATAACTTATCCAACCATTAATTGTGGCCTCACTTACATTAAAACCGAAACTTCTGAAATAATCACTTAAAGTTTTTGGACTATACCTTGGAAAACTTTGTTCATACTTATTTAAGATATCTTGTTTACTCTTAAAAAATTCTTCTTGTTCACTTTCTATAATGTGTTTTTTAAAATAATCATCCTCTTTAGACCAATCTGGAATTAGTATTGTATAATCAATATCAAATACATATTTTTTATAATTATTCATATGTAACCTCCTAAATTTTACCTATTTTTTATTAATCAAATTTTATTTATCAATTACAAATATCTATAATCAAAATATTTATTTCAAAATACTTTATTAATTTTCTTTTATTTATTTATATCTATTTTACAAATTTTCTTTTATATATAAAATATCTTCTATTGATTTATCAATATTAAATCTTCCATTTCCAACCGGATAAAATACTGCATAACAATTATAATTTTTTCCATTAATGCTTTTTGAAAATATTTTTTTTCTACACTGTGATACAGATATTTTTTCATTTAAAATAATCGAGCTTACTTGGTTACCAAATAAAACTACAACTTTAGGATTTATAAGTTCTATTTCTCTTTCTAATAAAGCTAAATATTCTTTAAATACTTTATCAGGTAATTCTCTGGCATCGACTTGTGTGCATTTGCCTAAGTTAGTTATAAAATACTTATGCTTTTTTACATTACTATAAACTTCTTCAGCAAATTCTTCTGTCCAATCGCTCCCTTTAATACTTTTTATTTTATTATAAATATCTTCATCAAGTAATCCTACTTTATAAAACAAATACCATATATTTTTAGTACCAATCCACGGAGCCTTTAATCCTTTCCACTCTTTTCTAGCTGCAATATTTCTTTTGGTGGGATTCATGAATACAAAACACATTTCAGGATTTTTCTCTAATCCACCATTATAAATTGAATCTAATTCTTTGGCACCATATTTTAATTGTAGCTCATCATAATCCTTTTTTAATAATTCTAAATTCATATATTTTTTCTAATATCTCCTTTCTCCTTAAAAATTAACTTCTATATTTATTGCCAAATAAGTTGCTCGAATTTCTTCTTTTCTTTTTCAAGTACCTTTAAGCTTTTTTGAGGTGTTGGCATTTCCTCAGGCATCATACCTCCGATATCTGCGATTGCTTTTCGAACCTTTACACCTACATCATAATGCACATCCCTAGCTTCTTTTTCTCCCTCAACATTATCTTTTAATAATCTTTGCTTTGTTTGATTTATTCTAAATAAATTAGCCACTAATTCATCTTCACTCATATTATCTAATATATCTTCTCTATAACGCAATTTTTTCCTTTTAAATATATCATCTGCTGTTTCTCCATTATAAAGTCCTCTATATCCAGCATTATGAAACTCTGCCATATTTTTAACACCCGAACGAGTAGCAACTTTTTGTAAAGTATAATTCCCTTGTTTTGTTAATTTTCTTTGGTAAAATCTTTTTTCATCATCAGACAACGAATCGTAAGCTTGTTCAATCAATTCTTGTTTTCTAGTTTGAACTGCAAAATAAGTTTGTCCAAGTGCAACAACTTCCTTATTGGGATCAGCATTTTGAACTATTAAATAACATATATATCTCGATAATTTAAAATCTTGAATATTAACAACGGCATTATTGTTTCTTTTTGACAACTTGTTGACCTCAACAAGTTGTTCTTCTATATTAATTCCAGAATTCTTGCAAGACTCCTTAGCCTTATCTATTACTTTATGAAAATTTCGCCAATCCTTATATTCCAGCACTTTTTGTAATTCACGAGCAAACCAAAACTCATTACCATAATCATCTTCATGTTTTATATTTTCAAAAACATCATTAGTATATTTATTTTTTATTTCATTCATCATATCCTCCCTTTTTTTACATTTTCGATATCTTATACTCTTTTAAAACTTTAAACAAAATCATGCCTATTATAACATACATTATTATTTTTAAACAGATTAAAAACTGCATTAAACTTAAGCTTTTATTTTTTACCTTTTTTTCTTTTCTAAATAATTAAAAGCACATGAATATAACCTTAATATTATACTTTTTTATCATTTGTTAAATTGCCATTTCCACTTACAGGTATTTCCTCTCCTAGATAGGTAGGCGAAACTTTAAATAAGCATTTAATAAAATCTTTATCCCTTGCTAAAACTTCCCTTAATTCCCTATAAGTAGCTCCGGTATAATTTCTAGCATCAGCACTAACTCCATATGCGTTTAACCCTAAACTTTTTGCAATATATAATGCTCTATAGAGATGATATTTTTGAGTAACAATTACAACATTTTTAGCTTTAAAAATTTCTTTAGCACGATAAATACTATCATAAGTTGAAAAACCAGCATGATCCATAAAAACATTTTCAGATGGAACTTTATTTTCAACCAAATAATTTTTCATAACATTTACTTCATCATAATCTTCTTTTCCATGATCACCACTAACGATAATTTTACTAGCTACATCTTTTTCATACAAATCTAAACCCATAAGCAACCTGTCCTTAAGCATTGGACTAGGCTTATTATTCCATATACCTGCTCCTAAAATAAGGATACAGTCTATATCTTGAAGCTCTAATTTTTCTATATCCTCAATTATATTTTTACTAACTGAAGCTTTAACATAAAAATTAATTCCTAAAACTACCACTAATATACTAACAATAACTACTACTCCATACTTTAAGACTTTTTTAAATTGTCTTTTCATCGCAAATCCTCCTAAATATATAATCTCATTAAAAATTAAAAAACAGATTAAAAGAATAATCCATTTTTCCTATTCTAATCAAGTTCAAATAATTTCAATTTTTAAATTTAGTATTTTTTAAAGCCAAGAATATCTTTTTTAAACTATCTTGACATTTTTGCATTACCTCAAAATTAACATTTGGCATTTCTTCCTCATCAAAAATTCTGTTATCAATATATACTTTATAAGCAAGTTCAATTTGTAAAGCCGAAATATTTCCATCTTTTTTGCCATAATGTTTGGTAATAAATCCTTATAAGGTTTATTTAGGGTAACTTTAAACCCATTTTGTCCAAATAAATCTCGCACAAGATTAGTAGTCTCATCATCTAAAGTACTCCCCAAATTATTTCCAAGAACTACATCAGCATTTACTTCTTTAGCAAAACTATGTAAATCAAACAAATATACTTTCGAAAAATGTTTCAACTTTTCATCTAAAGCATTTTGTAAAACTTCATGAAATGGTTGATAAAACTTAAAAATGCGATAATCTATTTCTTCTTTATTCAATTTATTTTTATACATAGGTTTACCAAAAGTATTTAGCATATAAACTAAAGAATTAGTATATTTATCTTCATAATCTTTACTAGCATTTATATCTCTATTAACATCTACCACATACCTGCTTATATTATTCACTATTACAGTAAAACCTAAATCTTTTAAAAAATCATATAAATCAGGTAAATACCAATCCATGTTAGCTAAAACTGTCTCTTTTCGTAAACTATTATTCATGGCTTCTGTTACATAAAGTCCACTATGAGGAATACTTATAACCACAGGTAACTCATGCCTACTGGCATTAAAAACACTAACTTTTTCTATTTTATCAGTAACTATTTTTCGCAAATTTTTACTCCAATTTTGTCCCAAAATTACTTTTCCAATAATCTTTTACAAAGAAAATCTATTACATCACTTTCATCTTCTTCTAAATCATTTTTATCTTCTTCAGTCATATCTACAAAATATTTATTTAATTTTTTATTAATTGAAATAGAATTTAAAGGATACCCAGGATTCCTTTTTTCATTAGGTACATTTGTTAAATAAAAATCATCTTTACTCCATGTGTAAGTATAATCCATATAATCATTTATTAAAGCAATTCCATAAACCCATCTACAAGTTAATTTACCATCATCTCCATATTCTTCAGCCAATTTAGAATAATATTCAATCATTTCTTCATCAGATAATCTTGTTCCATTTATTCTTCTGACATATAATCCTGGTTGTTTATTTTCTGGAATATTCTCAATATATAAGCTATCATCCATTGCAAAAACTGGCATATCTACTATATCTTTATATGCTCTTGCTTTAATCATGGCATTTTCTAATGCTGATACTCCATTTTCTTCTACTTCTACTTTGTTCTCTAAATCATTAATACTTATAAGTTCTATTCCTTTTTCTAGTAACTTGTTTTTAAATCTTTTTATTTTACTTTCATTTTCTGTTGCAAATAATACTTTCATAAATTCATCTTTTCCTTTCTTTTTTAGTAGTTCACTTAAGACAACCCTTTTTATCGCGTAAAATCAAAAATCATTTTTATATTTATATTTTAAAGTAATTTATTGTAAACTTCATCACTTACTGGCTCACAC
>CAKOLP010000098.1 GCA_934096025.1 uncultured Bacilli bacterium | reverse complement strand
ATACAATTATGATTGATAACAATAAAACCATATAATTTTATCATTAAGTATGACTTTCTATTATATAAAAAATGTCATAAATTGGATCCAGCTCCCCGTTTTGTCGTAAATTAGAAAATGGTATTTTTAAAATTTATAAATAGGAAAAATACTCCCGAAATGAATTGCCCTTACTGTAATGGTACTATGCTACATATTGAAAATTTTAAATAGGTCTTAGTTCTTTTTGACATGACATAATTTTTTAGTTATGTCCTTTTTTTGTTTCTTTTAAAAAACGCACTTTCCTTATATATAAAAAATATTTAAATTATTGGTATAAAATTTATCACTTTATATTAGATTAGCACTAGATTGATTTAAAGGATATAAAATAATAAAGTTATCAACTAAAAAATCACTTTTTATCTAGAAATAATTTTTCTAATAATTTATTATCTTCTATGGTATAAAGAATTATCCATTTGTTATGCTGCAATTACATTATTGATAAACTATGTATTTATTCTTAGCTAGTCATAATTAAAATCAGAGTATAAAATATAATATATATCGCCATTTTTATTTCCAGTTGGATAATAATACTAGACCCATTATTTTGCCATAATTAATCATCCATATTATACTTTAAATATTACCTAACTAATTTTTTCATTTTATTACTTTCTATTTCACGCTTTGATTGATTTTCTTGTTGTAAATTTTCTTCTATTTGTTCATCTATACTACATGAGCAATTAGCTAATACTTTTGGTTCTTCAAATATTTCTTCAGTAGTTTTACTGTTTTTATTATTAAAAATAATATTTTTATCTTGAACTATTGGCGGTATATTTTCTACTATTTTTTTAGTAGAAATAATTTCAGCTAATAAGCTATCAAGTGCAACAATTTGTCCTTTATTTCCAATTGCACATATAACTGTTTCAATTGTAGAATCATCAATACTTGGTGCATAATAATCAATTACTTTTCTATACTGTTCGAAATCATTATAAACATGAGCTTGCTTAATATTACAAGGAATTCTATCTAAATGAAAAGGAACTTCCTTAGATATACTGATTCCCATTTTATGTAAATTAACTTTTGTTTTTAAATCTAATTTGCTAGTTTTATAGTGAAAGGTTTCTAATAACGGGCAATCACCGTATATTGATACTAAAAATCTTTTTTCTTCCATGGTATAGTACTTAAATTTTGACTTAACTCCAACAACATATTGATGTCCCCCAGAAAGATATGAAATAGTATTTTTTTTAACTTTTGTGCAGTATGACGAATCGCCACCACCTATCCAAACATCTACTTTTTTACTAAACATAATATTTCCTCCTATTTAATTGTAATTAATTTTTGTAACAATTAATGTTAGTATAGTACTAATCATTATACTTATCAACAATTTTTATGTTGTATTTTCCTATATAGTAATAGCGATAAAATTTAATGTATTAGTAATTATTAAATTAAACGTATTTGATATGTTATAATAACTACATCAGGTAATAAAGATGGTTTCTATAATAAAGAAGATAGACTTTTTTAGTAATGATGCTATCTTTAAAGCAATAAATGACAGTAGTTCTGGAGCAATTTAAAAAAGGTAACAGACAATCAAAAAACATATTTTTTAAAAATTGTTCCAAAAGATAGTATAAATATAGTTAAAGTTTTAAAGACGATAGAAATTTATAAAGATAATAATATTAACACAGTTCAACTATTATCATATGGGACTATCGAAGATAAAGTATATTTAATTTATAATTTTATTAATGGTAATGTACTTAATACAATTTATGATGAATTTGATATGGCTAGTTATTATGATATGGGTCTTCAAATTGGAAATAGTTATAGAATAATAGATTTTAACTGTAAACCAGATAACATTTTTAGACAAGATTATAACATTGATGACTTAGTAAATTCAATAACATCTAAATTCATTGATTTATATAATGGAAAATTAGCATATTTAAAAGATATTATTGCGGAAGATAAAATAAAAGAACTATTACCATGCTTTTATAATGAGGATAAAATATATATTCATGCTGATATGCATCCTAAAAATATAATGATAGATAAGAATAACCAACTATATATTATTGATATTGAATCTTTTCATAATGGTTACTTTGTTATGAATTTTGGTTTCTTTTAAAAATGATAAAATAAAGCTTTCTTCAAAGGATTTATAGATGGCTACTATAACCATACAATAAGTGATGATTTCGATAAACAATTAGTTATTATTTTAATAATTAACTTTATTGAACATATTATTAACTTTAGTGATGGTAAAAACTTAGAATATATTAGGGATTATGCTACTAAAGTAAATGAGATATTTAACGCTATTAATATTTATAGCAGAAATAATAAAATTACATTTTGATCTTCTAATATTACTGATATAAATAATACCTTATTAAACATTATCTATTTGTTCAATAAGACCATCATAATTAAAATTATCATTTATAAAAACTATTTCCTTGCCGATATTTATTGAGGTATATTTATCTGTTTCATAATCATATTTTAGTTCTTCATAATCTAGTTCATTGGTAGATTTATATTTATCTTTTTCTTTTAAATTGTAACTAGTTAAGGCATGACTTGGGTGCCTTTTTTTAGTATTATTTCTATTATCTAATCTTTGAAAAATTGTATCATAATCTTTTCCCTTAACTTTAATAGTTATAGCTTTATAATTATACTTATCTACTAGTTTTTTTAGTTTATTTTCCCAACTATTATTAAATGGATACTCTATTATAATATTTTCATCATTTCTTCTCATACACTCATTTAATAATTCAGTAAAGGTATTATATATAATTGATTTTAAATTTTGCTTTTGTTCAGAATTATTAAAACCTACTAAGTCATAAATATTTTCTTTTAAAACATCCATTGATATAAGTGTTGAATTTTTGTAATGATTGTATATATAATTTGATATTGTTGATTTTCCACTTCCACTTATACCTGTTACAATAATTAATCTGTTCATTAAACCACTCCTACAAGGGATTATATCATGAAAATATACATTTTTTCATATATAACAATTAATAGTTACAACTTATCCAAAATTTAATTAATTGTTTTTATAGTGTTTAATAAAAATTCGATTACATTTTCTTATCTTTTATGTTTACTAAATTGACAAAATATTTTATCCTACCTTCTTATTTTGTTTAATACTGGACCTTGTTCGTCAGTTATTGAACTTACAATTTTAAAATCAATATTATTGTGTTCTAATTTATGAGATGCTGTTTCCATTAAGCATTCATGACAATTTTGATTAAAATATTTGCATCTATTTTTTGATGAAATCGTTTTATTACCTTCAATGCATAAATCATGAGACTCCCATAATTGCACCACTTCTAGTGGGGTTAATTTCCCTTTAGCATGAATTTCATCAATTTGTTCTTGAGTAATAGAAGCATAAAAATCATTGACTTTCTTTTTAACAATAATATGTTCACATAATCCTTTTAAAGCTACAATCTGGCCTTTATTACCTCGTGTACATATTGCTAAATCTATTACATCATTTTCTATATCATCTAAATACATTAAAAAGAATTTTTTATATTCATCATAGTCTTTAAAAATATACACTTCATTTTCTTTGCTATCTTTAACATACATTTGATTTTTTTCTTCAACTTCTACTACAGGTATATGCTCAACTTTTACAGATTTTGCAATATATAGATATAGTCTTGTTTTAAAATCCAATCTTGGTGGTTTATTATTCTTTTTTTGTAAACGTCTAACTTTTTCTAATTCATCGACAGGTAAAATATCACAACCATAGTAATCAATCTCTCTCATTTCTGAAACATTTAAAAATCTATTTTTGTTTTCAAATTCAGCAATTTGTTTCTTTCTTTCTTCCTGTGCTACTTCTAACCATTTTTTTAATTCTATAGCTTCTGATTCTGTCATTTTCATTTCAGGTAATACTTCACCATATTTATCAACAGAATCTTTATGTTCAATATAATATTTATATAATCTTAATTTTAGCCACTTTTTGTAATGTTCTTGACTAGGTTCTTCTAACATTTTATCTTCAATACCATAGAGACTAAATCTTGATACAGAATATAAATTATGAAAAGCAACTCTCATATGTCCTTCTCGCCATTTACTTGCATTCTTTTCAATTCCTTCTTCAATTGCATCTATATTCATTCCAATTGCTAGTAAGGTATCAACAATACCCTTTCTAAATGCATAATCACATTTAGTGCTGAACATATACAAATCTCCACCTAGTTCTTCATCGATTATCCAATTTTCTCCACCATTACACATCCAATCAATTTGCCAACTAATTATCCTTTGCTCATATTCATATCTTAATTTATTAAAATTATTAGAATTAATAATATATTCTAGAATAGTACCTTTTCCTAAAGAATATAAATTATATTTTTTTAGTATTAAATCTGCTAACCATTTATCATCTCTTAAATGACATGGTAAGTTAATTTCATCTAACACTTTTGACTTAGAAAAACAGCTATTTTTCCAATTCCCTTCTGGTGGA
>CAKOLP010000097.1 GCA_934096025.1 uncultured Bacilli bacterium | reverse complement strand
AGTGTAATAGATGAAAATGAAATGATAATCGAGGGAATTGATAATCATTATGAAACTATTAAAAGCGGAGGCTTTGTTACTAAAATAGCTGAATATATCCTTTATTGTTTAGTAATCGTAGCTATATTATTATTTGTACTATTTAAAAAGAGTAAGAAAATAACTATTGCTAGAAAGATAAAAAAAGATGATAAGTTGAAGTTTATTGACCAATTAACGAGTCTTAAGAATAGAAACTTCTTAAATGAAAATATTGAAACATGGAATAATAATACAATATATCCTCAGACAATAATTGTTATTGATTTAAATAAAATACAAGAAATAAATGACTCATATGGTTATAATGAGGGAGATAAACAAATAAAAGCTTTAGCTAATATTTTAATTAAGACACAATTAGATAATAGTGAAGTAATCCGTAGTGACGGAAATGAATTTGTTTTATACTTAGTAGGATATAATCCAAAACAAGTAAGTAACTATATTCATAAATTAAATAGAGAAATTAAAAAATTACCATATAATTATGGTGCTGAGTTTGGTTATAGTATGATAGTAGATGATATAAAGACTATTGAAGATGCCTTAAATGAAGCAGTTGAAGACATGAAAAAAAGCAAGGAAAACAAAACAGATGACGAAGATAAAAAGTAATTTAAGAGAATTTTTAAATAATTTTATTGAAGTTTTAGCTCGTCCGGAAATGGCAATTCTTCCTGGACAACTTGCTTTTTTCTTTGTATTAGCAATAGTGCCTACGATTACTTTAATAAGTTATGAGGCAACCCTTTTAAATTTATCGACTGAAGTTATTTATGATTTTATATCTTCGGCTTTTTCTAAGGATATAGCAAGTATGCTTTTAGCAACGAAAGCTACAGGTGGGGGCTTTGGCTTCTTTCTAGTTGTAGTGGTAGGGTACTTTATTGCCTCAAATGGTCCAGCTTCTATTATCATTACATCTAATACAATATATGGAGAAGAACAAGAGGGCTTTTTAAAACGAAGATTAAAATCAATAATAATGACTTTTGTCTTGGTTCTATTGTTTATCTTTATGCTTATCGTACCAGTATTTGGTAATAAGATAGTGGAATTAGTTGAATATGTAAATATAAATTCTTATGTTACGACTCGTATTACTAGTGTATTTAAAGTCTTAAGTGGTCCGATTACCTGGTTAATTATGTATTTTTTCATTAAGATTTTATATACCATGGCTCCCAACAGGCGAGTAAAAAGTAAAAATGTAGGATATGGAGCAATATTTACAAGTGTTTCTTGGATAATAATAACCTATATTTATTCTTACTATATAAATAATATAGCTCATTATCAAACATTTTACGGAGGCTTAGCAAATTTGGTTATCTTAATGTTCTGGATATACTTGCTTGCTTTTGCTTTTACTATAGGAATGGCACTTAATTATCGTAAAGAAACTAAAGAAATAGAAAAAACTGGAACTATAAATCTAAAATAATTACATATAATATGACTGTACTTACAGATATTACTTAAGTACAGTTTTATTTTCGATATCAATCTAATATTAATTTATTAACGATATTGAAAAGTAATATCTAAAAGAGCTTCGGCTCTTTTTTGTATATTTACACAAAGTTAAGATTAAATAAAGACATTTTTCGTAAAGTTTGATACAATATTAGTATGAAAAGATTTAGGTTAAGAAAGTTTTATTTAAGTGTTGTAAATGTCTTTGTTTTATTGTATTTAGAAGTAATATTTAGATTATTTACAGGTATTAGTTTTAGTATCAATTTTATATATGTTTTTTTGTTTATTCTTATTCTAGGAGGACTTTTAAATATAGTTGAAAGAATGTTTAATAGTAAGGTAAATAAATGGCCATTTTTAATTGGTTTGTTTTTGGGAGGACTAATATATAGTGTCCAATTGTGTATATACAAGATGTTTGGTTTTTACTTTGAGTGGTCGCTTTTCGGGGCAAGTAATCAAGTACTAGAATTTGCAAAAGATGGGGTAAATGTTGTTATAGAAAATATTATTGGTGTTATATTATTAATGCTACCGTTTATCTTATTTTTAATAAATAATGGTAAAATAAACATTGAAAAAAGTAAAACTATGGGCAAGTTTCTAAACTTGGGGGTAACTATCATTCTTTGTATTATATATATATTTAGCTTAAATATAGGAAAAAATAAAGATAATTCAGCTTATAAATTATTTTATAATTATAATAATATAGAGTTAAATATTCAAACATTCGGAGTATTAAATAGTTTCTTTATAGATAGTAATCGTAGTATCTGGGGTTTTACCGACAGTATTGATATCATAGATAATGATGATTCTGATAATGTTGAAAATGACAATAAAGGAAATAATGATAAACCGGAAATAGTGTATAAGTTTAATAACTTAGATATTGATTTTGAAGCCTTAATTGCTAGTGAGAGTAATAAAGATATTCAAAATATGCATAGATACTTTCAAAATGAGTCAGGAACAAAACAAAATGAATACACTAACTTTTTTAAAGGAAAGAACCTAATTTTATTTATGGCTGAGAGCTTCAATGAAATAGCAGTAAGAGAGGATTTAACTCCGACATTGTATAAATTAATTAATAGTGGATTTAGTTTCAAAAACTTTTATACCCCAACAATAAGTAGTACTATCGGGGGAGAATTCCAAGAACTTACCGGACTAGTTGCGGCATCAGGTTTCTTAGCCCCATGGAAAAGTGGTACTAATAGTTTCCCTTTTGGTATAGCTAATGTATTTAAAAATATGGATTATAATACTTTTGCATATCATGACCATACATATAGTTTCCAAAGTAGATACAAATATTTAGCTGCCCTAGGTTTTGATAACTTCTTAGCTTGTAAGAATGGTCTAGAAGAAAGAATAAACTGTAAAACATGGCCTGAAAGTGATGTAGAAATGATTAATACTACGGTAGATGATTATATAAATAGTGATAAACCTTTCTTTACATATTACGTAACAGTAAGTGGCCATGGAGATTATAGTTTTAGTCAAAGTGCCATTGCTAAGAAAAATAAAGAACTTGTCAAAGACCTAAAATATAGTGAGAAGCCACTTTCGTATTTAGCAAGTCAAATTGAACTAGATAGAGCTTTAGAACTTTTAATAAATAAATTAACTGAAGCTGGCAAACTAGATGATACAGTTATAGCACTAGTCGGCGACCACTATCCGTATTACTTAAGTTTAGATGAAGTTAATGAAATATCTTCTTACCAAAAAGAAAGCGTAATTACCATAAATAAAAGCAACTTCCTTTTATGGAATAGTAAAATGGATACCGTAACAGTAGATAAGGTAGGAAGTCAAATAGATGTTTTACCAACTTTATATAATTTGTTCGGGGCATCATATGATTCAAGGTTAATTATAGGTAAAGATATCTTAAGTACGGAGCCAGGTTTAGCAATATTTGGTAATCGAAGTTGGGTGAGTGATAAAGGAAAGTATTATTCAGGGACTGGTGAGTTTATAAGTAATGGTGAAGAAGTAGATAGTGAATATATAAGTTATATGAATAAAGTAGTTAATAATAAGGTTACAATGAGTAAAAACATTATGGTAAAAGATTATTATCGGAAAGTAATAGGTGATTAAAAATGTGTGGAATAGTAGGAATAGTAAAAAAAGGTGTAACGGAAGAATTAGTAAAAAAAATGACTGACCGGATTATGCACCGGGGACCAGATGGCGAGGGGATTTTTGTATATAATGATGTAGGTCTAGGTCATAGAAGATTATCAATTGTTGATTTATCTTTAGGTTCACAACCTATGTTTAATGAAGATGAAAGTGTAGTAACTGTCTTTAATGGAGAAATATATAATTTCCAAGAACTACGTGAAGAATTAGTATCTTTAGGTCATACTTTTAAAACTAATTGTGATACCGAAGTGTTAGTCCATGGTTTTGAACAGTGGCATGAAGACTTACCTAAGTATTTAAGAGGAATGTTTGCTTTTGCAATTTATGATAAGAATACGAGTGAATTATTCTTAGCTCGAGATAACTTCGGGGTAAAACCTCTTTATTATACTTTTATGAATGATACTTTTATGTTTGCATCAGAAATAAAAGCTTTCTTAGATGTTCCAGAATTTAAAAAAGAATTTAATGAAAGTATTTTAGAAACTTACCTAGAATTTAGTTTTGTTCCTACGACAGAAACTTTCTTTAAGGGAGTATATAGATTAGATGCTGGCTGTAGTTTAGTATTTAAAGATAATGATATTATATTAAATAAGTATTACAAACTAGATTTTAAAAAGAAAGATGAAAGTTTTGAGGAAGCTGTAGATAAAATAGATGAAGTAATGAAAGACTCTGTAGCTAAGCATTTAATAGCTGATGTGCCAGTGGGTTCCTTTTTATCCAGCGGAGTAGATTCATCTTATATAGTCTCTTTAGCAAAGCCTGATAAAACATTCACCGTAGGTTATGATATAGAAAAGTATGATGAAATAAAATATGCTAAAGATTTAACAGAAAAACTAGGTATAGAAAACATATCTAAAGTAATAAAAAAAGATGAATACATCAAGGAAATACCTAATATTATGTATCATTTA
>CAKOLP010000096.1 GCA_934096025.1 uncultured Bacilli bacterium | reverse complement strand
ATTTGAATAACTTTATCAATATTCTCTAAACCTATAATTTCCTTATGTTTCCCAGGAACCACTTTACTTTTATAAAGCATATTAGCTACTTTTTTATATAAAATCTCATTTATTAAAGAAGACTTACCAGACCCAGAAACACCTGTTACTACAACTAACTTACCTAAAGGAATATCAACATTAACATTTTTCAAATTATTTTCCTTAGCACCCTTAATAGATATTTTCTTACCATTGCCTTTTCTCCGAACCTTTGGTACCTCGATTCTTTCTTTACCACTTAAATACTTCCCAGTCAAACTATTCGGATTAGCCATAACCTCACTAACCGTACCAGCAGCCATAATTTTTCCTCCAAATTCACCAGCTCCTGGCCCAACATCTACCAAATAATCAGCAGCTAACATTGTATCTGTATCATGTTCTACAACGATTAAAGAATTACCTAAATCTCGCATTTCTTTTAAAGAATTAATTAGTTTTTCATTATCTTTTTGATGCAATCCAATACTAGGTTCATCTAAAACATACAAAACTCCAGATAACTTCGAACCAATTTGGGTTGCCAATCTAATTCTTTGAGCTTCTCCCCCAGATAAAGTTCCGGCACTTCTAGTCAAAGTCAAATAAGCCAAACCAACATTATTCAAAAACTCCAACCTTGATACTATTTCTTTTAAAATTAAATTACTAATCTCTTTTTCTTCATTATTAAGCTTCAAGCCTTTCATAAATATAAGCAAATCCCCAATAGACATATCTGTTAAATCAAATATATTTTTATCATTTATATAAATAGATAATACTGATTTTTGTAATCTCTTTCCCTTACAAACCGGACATTCCATTTCCACCATAAAACCAGCTAGCCACTCTCTTATCCAGCCGCTTTTAGTTTCCACATATCTTCTTTCTAAAGACGGAATTACTCCCTCATAAGTACTCTTTGTTGTTCTCGTATTACCATTTTTAGAAACATAATTAAACTCCAAAATATCATCTGTACCATATAAAATATAATTTAACTTTTCTTCCGGAATCTTTTCTACCGGAGCAAACATATCAATACCATACTTCTTACAAACTGTTTCAATCTGAGTATAGTAAGTTGTTGAATCCATACTTAAAGCAGAAATAGCCCCCTCAACTATTGATTTACTCATATCCGGAATTAACAACTCTTTACTAATATGTAATTTTGTCCCTAATCCTTTACATTCCAAACAAGCCCCATAAGGTGCATTAAATGAAAACAACCTAGGTTCTAACTCTGGTATCGAATAATTACAAACCTCACAAGCATACTTTTCACTCATAAATACTTCTTCATCTTGTATTACTAAAACTACTTTACCATCTGCAAGCTTTGTTGAAGTTTCCAAAGATTCAAATATTCTTCCATATTCTTCTTCACTAACTGTAATCTTATCTATTACAACATCTATATTATCTTTCTTATTCTTTTCTAAATTAAATTCTTCATGCAAACTATAAATCGTTCCATTAACCCTTACTTTACTGTAACCATCTTTTCGTAATTCTTCAAACAATTCTTTATGAGTTCCTTTTTCACCATGCACCACCGGAGCCAAAATCATTACATTTTTCCCCTCATACTCCATAACTTTATTAGTCATTTCTTCAATACTTTGCGATTTTATAGGAATATGATGCACTGGACAATAAGGTCTTCCTATTCTAGCAAACAAAAGCCGTAAATAATCATAAATCTCCGTAATCGTTCCTACCGTAGACCGAGGATTCTTATTCGTAGATTTTTGATCAATAGAAATAGATGGACTTAACCCCTCGATTGAATCAACATCAGGCTTTTCACTAACCCCAATAAATTGCCTAGCATAAGCAGACAAACTTTCTACATACCTTCTTTGTCCCTCAGCATAAATTGTATCAAATGCCAAACTACTTTTGCCACTTCCCGAAACACCAGTCATAACCACTAGTTTATTCTTCGGAATTTCTAAATCAACATTTTTTAAATTATTCTCCCTAGCTCCTTTTATAACTATCTTGTCATTATTCATTAGTAAGCACCTCTTTTTTAAGTATTCTATCACATTTTTTTATTTTAATACAACTATCCACCCTAAAAATAATGTAAATTAACATAACTTAAATTTTTCAAATTATCATTTAAAAATTGCAATAAAAGACATCTTGCAATATCCAAAATTATTTTATATAATTAAACCATAAGGGCTACATAGACAGGAAATATATTGTTATGTACACCTTAATGGTTAATATCATTTTTAATATTAATTTAAATATTATTATAATCAACATAAATATTATTACTAAAAGAAATGATTCTTTTTTCATAACCTAGTACCTGTCCTATCCCTTAATAAATTTAAGTAATCTAACACCAATAAATTAATCTATAAACCAAAAACTGCAAGAGAAAACATCTTGCAATTTTTAATATTATTTTATATAATAAATCTGTAAGGGTTACCTAAATGGGTAATGCCTATGTTTGTTGAGACACTACACCTATTAGGCTAGTGTCATTTTTTATATTAACTTTAGTATTATAACAAGTAACATAATTATTATGATCAAAAGAATAGATTCTTTTTTCATAACCTAGTACCCTCCTTTCTCCCCCTGACGAGTTCGAATAGCCTGATCTCTAGGTAGGCACTACCACTTAGGTAACAAAATATATTATACAATATATATACTTACATTGCAATATTATTTTGTAAGATTTAAGTTTACTTGACCGCCAAACTTTATCTTCAGCCATAAAAAAAGATAGACACAAATTATCTATCTTCATATTCTCCAGTATATTCGTATCCACTTAAACTCTTACTTGTACTCCATTTAACAGTATAAGTTCTATGTTTATAAAATACACTTAAATTTTCATTATATTTTTCATATCCAGAATATTTTGAACTGTTACTTGCTAAATCTCTAACACAACTTCCCTTATCTACATAAGATATTTTAAATTTAATTGGAACAAACACTACATTGCTTTTTATATTATTAGCATAATAAGGCGTTACACCATTAGTATTTCTCACTACTACAGTAACATTACTAGTATAAACATTTCGAGAATAAACCGGTTGAGTTATAGTATAATTAAAATTACTTGACTTTAATGATGAATTTTTAAACGTTGTAGCATCACTAGTTGCTATATTTAATAACGGATTATTATTAGTCATAGCAAGTTCACCCATATTATTCATATATGCTTGATAGTCAGTAGTTGAATTACTAAAATAACTATAAGCAGAAATAGTAAATTTATCTACATTTGCAGGTAATTTTTTAAATTGAATTTCATAACTATAAGTTTTATTAGTTACATTAGGGAATACATAACTTGTTGTATAATATATTTTTTCGCCTAATTTACAATAATCATACGTAGTTTCAGTATATCTTTTATTCTCAGCATTACTTGCATTAGATTTACCTTCTTGCCATTCAGACCATTTTATATGTTTATAATATCTTGTCTTAGTTTCTGGCTTTGGTTCAGGTGTTGGTGTTGGATTTGGTTTATCATTATTGCTATTATTATTGTTATTATTATTATTATTGTTATTATTATTATTATTGTTATTATTGTTATTATTGTTATTGTTGTTATTATTACAATTATTATTTACACAATTACTTGTACAAAATCCACTTCCACATTTAACATTCACAGTAACATTAGTAGTAACTGTTACAGTCGTAGTCCCAGTAGATGGTTTTACATAACTATTTGAACTTGAACTAGAACTCGAACTTGAATGACTTCCTCCAGTGGTCATGCTACTAGATGTATTATTTGTAGTTTTTCCAGTATCATCAGTAGTTGTACTATCTATAACAACATCAGAATTAGCCTTACTATCTTGACTTGCTTTTTCTATTGTAGTAACAATAAAATCAGATTGTTTGCCACAAGTTAAGCTAACCTTTAAAGCATAATTTCCATCAGCAGTCTTAGTAGCTTGAACATAACTATTATCAATGTCACAAGTTTTACCTTCATTAGTAAAATCAATTAATAATTTTTGATTTACCATTTGTCCTAAAGTTAACTTTTCAGTTCCCCCAATTTTTTCTGGTAATTTAGAACTTGTAAAATATTCAAATGCAGCTGTCTTCATTGCTGAAATATTTGCAATATAATCAGAATCATTACTAGCTAAAGTATTTCCCATACCTTTAGATGATCCATTTGTTACTCTTATAAAAATCCAACCAGCTAAGAACACAATTGCAGCTAAAATTAATAATTTAACTATCAATTGCCCCCAGTTTAAACTTAAATGTCTATTTCCTTCTTCGTACATATTAGTACCCCCTTTACAATATGGAACTAAATCCCTTTAAGTGCCATTATTCTACCACAAAAGAATATATCTGTCAAATAAAGAGAAAGGCAAATCAGGTCAAAGACATGAAAAAATAAATTCATAGTCTTTTTTCTTAGTAAATATCTAGGTTTTTAGCTAAAATGATAGCAAAAATACGATGCATTATCTAAATTATGTGGTCTCATTTGCTAATGCCAAAAAGGCTAGAAATTCTAAAAAAGTGTTGTCTAAATCTAGACTTAATATATTCATTATTCTCTTTAAACTCATATT
>CAKOLP010000095.1 GCA_934096025.1 uncultured Bacilli bacterium | reverse complement strand
GATTTAATCCTTACCATGGATTTGTAATACCATTATACTATAGCGGCGTACCTAAATTATAATAAAAAAATATTTAAAATGCAAGCAGTAAACTTTACAATATACCTCCAGGGGGTGTATAATGATTGTGGTGGTTATATGCATACAGAGTGTAAGAATTGCAAAAAAGCAAAACATAGAACTTGCGAAGAAAAAAAATTAATAATAAAAAGATTAAATATTATCGAGGGGCAAATAAGGGGTATTAAAGATATGGTAAATGATGATAGACTTTGTGATGATGTCTTAATACAGCTCTCGGCATCAATTCATTCTTTAAAAAGTTTAGGAAATACTATATTAAAGAGTCATATGAAAACTTGTATGATAAAAAATTTAAATGAGGGTAATTTGGAAGCAATTGATGAAGTAATTGATTTATTTCAAAAATTAAATAAGTAAAGGTGGTAAATATGTTAAAGATAAATAATTTAAAAGTTGGATTAAAAAATAGTGATAAAGTGATTATTAATGGGCTTAACCTTAATATAAATGATGGGGAAGTTCATGCTATAATGGGACCTAACGGAACAGGAAAGTCGACTTTATCTAAAGCTATAATGGGACATTACTTATTTAATGTTTTGGAGGGAGAAATATATTTTAATGATGTTTTATTAAATGATTTAAAAGTAAATGAAAGAGCACAAGCAGGGATATTTTTAGCTATGCAAGATCCGACGGTAATAAGTGGTGTTACAAATAGTGAATTTTTAAAGACAAGTAAAGAAGAAATAACTAAAGAACATATAGATTACTTTTCCTTTATAAGTAATATTAATGAAGCATTAAATGATTTAGAATTTCCTAAAAGTAAAGTGCATAGACAAGTAAATGTAGGTTTTTCTGGGGGAGAAAAGAAAAAAAATGAAATATTGCAAATGAAGATATTAAAACCAAAGTTTATTATCCTTGATGAAATAGATTCAGGGCTTGATATAGATTCTTTAAAAATAGTATGTGAAAATATTAATGCTTATAAAAAGGAAAATCCCACAACTTCAATACTTATTATAACGCATTACCCAAGAATTTTAGAGCTTATCAAACCTGATTATGTTCATATAATGAAAAATGGCAATATCATAAAGACTGGGGATATAACTCTTGCCAATAAAACTGAACAAGAGGGTTATAATGAATAAAGTTATTTATGTTTATAATGAAGATATAGATTTAGATATCAAAGAAAATATGGAAATATATCATTTAGTTACTGATAAGAGTGTTAATGTAAAGTTAAATTTAAATAATAGGGGTATAGAAGTAAATTATTATTTAAGTGTAATAAATGAGCAAGATAATATTGCATCGGTTTATATTTCTCATGAAGCAAGTGATACTAAAAGTATGGTTGTTTGTCATGGAGTCAATGTCTTAGATAAAAAATTAGAATTTGATATAAATGGTAAGGCTATAAATGAAGCAAGTAATTGTGTATGTAGTCAAGAAAACCAAATAATAAATTTACAAAATGGTAAAGGAATAATAAGACCAAATTTACTAATTAGAAACTATGATACAGTATCTAATCATTCAGCTTATATTGGAGCTTTTAAAGAAAATGATTTATTTTACTTAATGAGTAGGGGAATAAACGAGAAAAAAGCAGAAGAATTACTTATGGAGAGTTTACTTTTAGGAAACTTTAAAAGAGATGAGAAAATTGTGGAAGAATTTTATTTAAAACTAGGAGAGATAACTAATGGATAAAGAAACGAAAAGATTAATAATTTTAGATAATTATCAAAATCCTTTTAATCGAGGGTTGATTCAAGATGAAGATTATATAAAGAGTAATACGCGAAGTGAATCTTGTATTGATAATATTGATTTAATGGTTAAAATTAAAGACGGTGTTATAGAAAACTGTTACTTTGACGGGGAAGCTTGTGCTATATGTACCAGTGCTACGAGTATTATTGTTAAAAGCTTAATTGGCAAAACTCTGGATGAAGCTTTAGTTATAATAAAGAATTATCAAAATATGATTAATGAAGAAGAATATGATAGTAGCATTCTAGGGGAATTAAATGTTTTTGATGAAATATATATGCAACCAGCTCGTAAAAATTGTGCCCTTTTACCTAGTAAATGTGTTATTAAAGTAATAGATGAGGTACAAAGTTAAAATGGAAATAGTAGGTTTAAGTAAAGATAAAGTAGAAGAAATATCAAAAATAAAAAAAGAAGATAGTTGGGTTTTGGACTATCGTTTAAAGGGTTATGATTCTTTTACTAAGCAAAATATGCCAGAATTTGGGCCAGATATTAATATTGATTTTAATAAAGTAATTTATTATAAAAATGACAAAATAGATAATTTATTGGAAAGTGATTGGAAAAATATTTTAAAACCTGTAGTTGATGAACTAGATAGTGTAGGTGTCTTAGAAAGTGAAAAGCATTTTGGTGGCATGGGTGTTCAATATGAAAGTGAAGTAATATACCACAATATGATTAAGGAATTAGAAGAAAAAAATGTAATTTTTACATCTATTGAGCAAGCTATAAAGTTATATCCGGATATTTTTAAAAAATATTTTGGAAAAATTGTATCTTTCACAGAAAATAAATTTGCTGCTTTAAATGCTGCAGTTTTTAGTGGAGGTTCGTTTATTTATGTTCCTAAAAATACAGTGTTAGAAAGACCTTTACAAAGTTATTTCCGTATAAATAGTAAGAATATGGGTCAGTTTGAAAGAACACTAATTATTGTAGATGATAATTCTAGTTTGCATTATGTAGAGGGATGTACTGCTCCGAGTTATAGCGAATCAAGTTTGCATGCTGCAGTGGTAGAAATATATGTAGGTAAAAATTCTAAATGTCGATATTCCACGGTGCAAAACTGGGCAACTAATGTTTATAATCTAGTTACAAAAAGATCTTTAGTAGACGAAAATGGGGAAATGGAATGGATTGATGGAAATATTGGTTCTAGTGTAACAATGAAATATCCTTGCTGTGTGTTAAAGGGGGATAATTCCAAAGGAACTTGTGTAACAATAAGTGTAGCTAAGAATAAGCAAATACAAGATAGTGGAGCAAGAATGATTCACATTGGCAAAAATACAAGGAGTAATATTGTTGCTAAAAGTATATCATCACTCGGAGGAAATGCCACTTATCGCGGAAAAGTAGAAATAAAAAAGAGTGCTTTAAATAGTGAAGCAATGGTTAAGTGTGATAGTTTAATTTTAGATAAGTATTCTATGTCTGATACAATGCCTGTAAATATCGTAAGTAATAGAAGTAGTAATATAGAGCATGAAGCTACAGTTTCGAAAATTAATGATGAAGTACTTTTTTATCTTATGAGTAGAGGTATAAATGAAGAAAGAGCAACGGAGCTAATTGTCTTAGGTTTCATAGATAAGTTTAAAAGTGAATTACCTATGGAATATGCCGTTGAATTAAATCAATTATTGAAAAGAAATTTATAAATATTTAACTATTATAATTAATTTTGTAATAGTTTTTTTAATGAGTTAATATGTTAAGTGTTCAATTATTTTTTTAAGAATATTGTCAAAGAAATTTTAATATGTTATTATTAATTTATGATAGAAAGTAGGTATATAGTAATTGAAAAAAGTAGTATTTTGGGTTATTAGTATAGGTATTTTATTAGGTTGTCCCACCTTAGTTCAAGGGTTAGAATTAACTAAAGATATGGATGTTTCTAGTAAAGTTGATAATAATTATCAAATCGAGGGTTTTAATGATGTTTTAATTGATGGTAGTAATTATATAGCAGTGGGTTATGCTACGAATGAAAATAAAAATGGAATCGGGGTAATTGTTAAATATGACAATAAAGGAAGTCTTATTTGGTTAAAGCAATATGCTTTAGATAACAAAGATGTTCATTTTGATAAGGTTATAAAATCACAAAGTGGGTATATTGCTTTGGCAAATGGGAATAATCCTAGAACGCAAGGGTATACATCTAGATTAGTTTGGTTTGATAATAATGGTAAAGTTATGAGAACAAGTATTATTTTAGATGTTAAACATTATATTTATTTTACAGATATTTATGCTTTAGATAACAACTATGTTGCTGTGGGAGAAAGTAATGCTGGAAATATTTTCGGATTTAATAGTTCAAGTGCTAAAGGTATTATAATAAAGTATGATAACAATGGAAATATTGTAGAAAAAAAATCAACTAGCGCCGGAGATAATACAGGATTTTTAAAAGTAAAAGCTAGTGGTAACTCTTTAATAGCACTCGGTTTTAAAGATAATAAAGTATTATATTCTAATTTTGATAAGAACCTTACTCAAGAAGTAACTAAAGAAATAGATTTAAAAACTTTAAGAGATTTTATTGTAACTAGTGATAATAATTTGCTTTTAGTGGGGATGTCTTCGAGTGGTATAAATAAACTTATAAAAGTTGATTTAGATGGTAATGTTATTTGGAATAAAGATAAAAAAGCTGGAAGTAGCACTAATGTATTATTAAATGTTTTTGAATATAAAAATGAATATTTTATTAATGAAGTTGTTTTTAAAAATACTGAAGATTTAGGTAATAATTTATTATTAAAATATGATACTAAAGGAAATTTAGTGTGTGAATATGTAGTAGGGCAAAATTTA
>CAKOLP010000094.1 GCA_934096025.1 uncultured Bacilli bacterium | reverse complement strand
ATTTAAAGTTTAGAGTTATGCTTATTAAAGGTTTATATAATCCGATTCAAGCATAAGAAAAGAGAACTAAATTTTAGCCCTCTATACAGTTCATTTATCATTAGTTTTTGGTTCCACCAACACTACTTGACAAAGAACCAGAATAATTCTAGGTATTTTTTGTATATAAGGGTGCGCAGTTCGGTGCTTAATATATAGTTTGGTGAAACTTCTAATCTGGTAATCTCTAGCAAAGAGCCAGTATCTAGTCTTGGAGCCAAAATCGTGAGATTAGGTTTAAGCGTAGACAAGAAATTGTTCGAGCCGATATAAGAAAGTGTGAAGTGATTGAGCTTCGTTATTAAAACAATAAATATGGAAGCTTATGTACTCCTTATTACGGCAAGCAACATTTGTAATATCGTTATAACTATGTTAATGATACTATAAGAATGATAGAGATATTAATGCAAGTATTAATATTATGTTTGAAGGATTAAGAATACATTATCAAAATTAAGAAATTAAAATAAAATATAGATAAATAAAAATAATGAGTACGATAGCAACTTTTTACAATTTAAGCCTATGGAGTACTCTATCTATGAAGTAGGAAACTTGGAAGGTAACGACCAAGGCAAATAAAAATTTTAATTTTTGTTCTTTTGTTCTTATTCTAAATATATTTATAGAAAAATATGAACTATATGTTAAACTTATATTAAATAATAAAATATATTTTAATATATATGTGTAAAACAATATGAGGTGATTTGAGTGTTGCAAATGATTAAAGGTGCTAAAATAAATAATGCAGATATATTAAATGAAGAGTACATGATAAGTGATAACTGGATTATTGCTAATATAAATGCAGATAAAATTCTAAAAGTGATTAATGAATTTGTTGATATGCAAAAAGATCCATTATTTTTGATAATAGAAGTTCCTACAAATATAGATAATGAAAAAATTAAAGATAATGGGATTTGCCAAATTCATAAAGATGTTTACTATCTTGATAATATATCTATTTCATATGCTAAAGAGTTATTGGGAGCATTTGGAAATTTATTTATAAATGATGGTATGGCACAAATTGGTATTGGTAACCATTTGACTGGTGCTGAAATTATAACTGATAAATATAATGTGGTTTTGGTTTATAACGGTAGAGATGATGTAGAAAAATATATAGGTTTGTTAAATATGAATAAAGTAAAACAGGTTGAAACATTAATTACAGCAAGGGATTATTTTACTGAGTCTAATCCTGGAGAGTGTAATTGTATAACTGAAGATGGAAAGACAGTATATGATGTCATAGATATTTTAATTAAAGATGCTGGTTTATATTTTGCAGAAAGAAGAGTAGATTAAAATTTATTTGTTACTGCAATTATTTGAATTGATAACAATATTAATTAAAATATTTTGATATGAATATTTGTATAAAGAACTAAAACTTATTTAAAATTTTAAATAGGTATCATAGTACCATTACAGTAAGGGCATTCCATTTTAGGAGTGTCTTTCTTTTTAATAAATTTTAGAAATTCCAAGTGTTCATCAATTATAAAACTAGGGATAGATAGGGTCCAGTTTATTATATTTTTTACATTTTAAAAGCTTTCAATTTCTTTTTCTTATACCTTGTATAAATACTATTACATTTTTACAAACTGGACAATTAAGCAGATCAGATTTAAAAGACAGTAAGGTTAAAGAACGCCAATTATTTAATTTGATTTTATAGTCAGCTTTTTCTTTAGTTAATAATTTGATAGCATCAATTTTTAGAATAGTAGAATTATGATAAGCACCATATAATCTAATTTGTTTAAAGTTATAATCAGGAACATGAATAATTAATCTTGAAATAAATTCAAATGTATGAATCTTTTCAATAATAATTAAATCATCATTATGTCTTTGATACATTTCATTTTTACCGATGTCTTCTTCTAGCATATCAATAAGTACTTTCATAAATCGTTTTCTAAAAGATGGATATGAAAAGAAATTAATTTTAATAAACTCTTTCTCCCATCCATTAAAATCATGTGAATATAAGGATTAAAAATTAAGCTTCTACCAAAAGTATGAAGAATTGAGATATAAGCAGGAATAGTAAAAACAACATCTCTAATATTAATATTGGGATAGGCTTTATTCCACCAATCTTCAAAATTTCATTTTCTGATTGCTAATATTGAGCCATAAAATAACTATCTAATTAGTAATTTCAATAATTAATTGTGTTAATCTACATTTTTTGTATTTAGTTATCAAATGTAAAAAGGCTTGTTTAAAGTGCAAAAAGATTATATAATTTAGTTATAAATAATAGGGGATGGTTTTATGAATATTTTAAAAAATAAGAAAGTAATCTTAATAGCAGTATTTATTTTATTAGCTATTACTATAATATTTATTTCTACTAGTTATGCATTATTTAGATTTGATGTTACTAAAAATACTGATTTTAAAGTAGTAATTGGTTCTTTGGAACTTATAATTAAAGATAATAAGGATGAAGATAAAATAATTTTAAATAATGTTGTACCAACTAAAGATGATGTTGCTTTACAACAAGATGGTTATTCTTTTACCTTAACCAATACTGGTACTATTGATAGTTTTTATAGTGTTTATTTGGATGATATTTTATTAGATGATGCTGGTGAGAGACTTGATAATAAATTTATTCGTTTTAATCTTTTTAATCATACTACTAATTATAATGTTACCAGTGATTTAAATAGTTATTTAGATGATAATAGGCTAATAGCAAGTGGTATTTTGAAAAAGGGTGAAAGTATTACTTATACTTTACGTTTATGGGTTAATTATAATGCTGATAATACAGCTCAAAATAAGTATTTTGCATCACAAATCAGAGTAGTTGGTACACAAGCTAATGCTGTTACTTATAAAGAAGGAATTTTAAATGGTGCAGATCCTGTATTAAGTGGTAATTTAGTACCAGTAGTAATATCAGATACAGGAGTAGTAACTAAAGCTAATACTAGTAGTAATTGGTATAGTTATGCTGATAAGAAGTGGGCTAATAGTGTTATTTTGAAAGATAAAAGTATCAATTATAAGAATGATGATATTATACCAGAAGATAATATTGAATCATACTTTGTATGGATACCAAAATATAGTTATCAAATATTTAATTTAGGAAATTACTCTAGTTTAACATCTATTTCAAATAAAACTCAAGAGATTAAGATTAAATTTGGAACAAGTAACACTAGTGATAGTGTAAGTGGAGAATGTACAACACCATTTTCCAATAATCAAGGTATCGCAGGATCAAGTGGTAACTGTAAAGTAGGAGATTATATGACACACCCAGCTTTCTTGGCTTTTGATACAAATGGTTTGTGGGTAGGAAAATTTGAAACAGGATATGATGGAGCAGCTTCCACTACAGCAGCTCAAGTAAATAGTGTAGATACAAGTAAACTTATAATAAAACCCAATGTATATAGTTGGAGAAATATAACTGTTGGAAACGCATTCAAAAATAGTTATGATTATCAAAGAAATTTAGATAGTCATATGATGAAAAATACGGAATGGGGAGCAGTTGCTTATTTACAACATTCAGCTTATGGTAGTAAATCAAGTGTAAGAATAAATAATAACTCAAGTTATATAACCGGATATTCTGCTACCATAGAACCAACTTTAGGATATAATGGTGGAACAAGTGTAAATGGTAATAGAGTAGAGTCGACTAGTTTAGGTGTTAACGGAACATATACCGTTAATTATTTAAATAGTAATTCTACCGTTTCATCAACAACCGGTAATTATAGTGGAATATATGATATGAGTGGTGGAGCCTGGGAGTATGTAATGGGATATACTACTGGAGCTGAATCAGTAGGTGGAGCAAGTAGTATAACTAATTTATATTCTAATTTCTTTAGTGATAGCGCTTACTCAAAATATTGGGATAAATATACATCAACGGTAAGCACAAATTATAATAACAGAATATTAGGAGATGCAACAGGAGAAATGGGACCGTTTGGTAGTGAAAAAGATCCAGATAATAACACAAGGTATAAATCCAGCTGGTATAATGATTATGCAAACTTTATTCGTTTTTCTTATCCTTGGTTCGTTCGTGGTGGATATTGGATCTTTGGCACTGAATCTGGTTCCTTTGCTTTCAGTAACGATACGGGTGGTGCGTTCACCTACTTCTCTTACCGTATTGTTTTAGCACCATAATTTTTTATGTAAAATTAAAACAAATAAGAAAATCAATTTTGAATTTCTATTAAATTTTTAAAGTTGATTTTTTCTTTTATCTTGATAATAAAATAAACTTATAGACTTTAATAGTTTAATATGCTATAATCATATTGTAAAAAATAAGGCCTTAAGTTATATAATTAGAGACTATTAAGATTATCTTATAGTCTTTTATTTTACGACTTTTTGATGATTTTATTAGTCGGTTAATAATTATTAAAATAAATCTAATAAATTAACTATATCTTTGTTTATTAAAGCTTATTTTGATATCTTCTAGTATTTAAGTATATAACTTAGATACCAGGAGGGAAGTTTATGAAAAATAGTAAAAAGAAACAAATATTTTTAACATTAGTAGCAGTATTAAGTTTAGTGTTAATTACAGTAGGAGTAAGTTATTCGC
>CAKOLP010000093.1 GCA_934096025.1 uncultured Bacilli bacterium | reverse complement strand
TTAACTTCCCACTTTTTTCTAAATTAGCCAAAAACTCATGTGTAATATTAGGTTTAGCATCTAAACTATTTAAAGCACTTTTATAAAATTCATAAAATTTTTCAGTATTTTCATTAAAAAAACGCCTACTAAGCATATACTCTGGACTCATATTATACTTTTCTCTTAAAATATTATAAAGCCCATCATTACTTCGAAAATCTTTAATTCCACTATCGGTACTAACTCCCGCACCTGTAAAAGCCACAATATTATTTGCTTTACTTAGCATTGCTTCAAATTTTTTTATCTTATCCATACTAATTTACTCCAAGAAATCATTTTCATCTAAAAAAGCTTTTAAAACATCTTCTTCTTTATATCCAAGTAAGTAATCTTTTACTTTTCCCTGACCCACTATTAAAGTTAACGGCGTCCTAATACCCTCAATCGTTGTATTTTCTGCTATAAATTTTTTTAGAAAATTTTCTTCCTCTAAAGATAACTCATTAGTAAGCAACCTTTTCATAAAAACATTATACTTAGGTAAAAAACTATCTAATAATTCCTCATACATAACACAATACTTACAAGTTGGTCTTCCAATATAAACTAAACTATAACTATCTTTATCAACTAACTTTTTAAAATAATCCATAGATATATCTTCTAGTAACTTGCTACCCACAAATGATGACTTCTCCATTTCTTCTTTTAACTTCTCTAAAGAAATATTCTTTATAGCATATTTTTTCAAATTAATACTTTTACCAATATCATCTATTCTATTTCCCTTTAAATCATACATATATCTAGTCGTAGCATCAAAATAGGCTTTTTTATTATCAAGTAAAGCATTTACAAAAGTCTTATCCCCAACTTTAAAATATTTTTCCTCATCTAAAAACACACCATCAAAACTAAATTCTTCTCCATTTACAAAAACTCCCTCAATTAAACAATCATTACCACTAAAAGTATATATACAAGTATCTGCTTTTTTATCATTATTTCTATAATAGCAATTTTTATCTTGGTAAAACTCTAATACTTCGTTTTCACTTTTATATCTTTGTAAATTAAGCAAACTAAAATCAAAATTTTCTAAAGTAATTTCATATAAATTACCAACTATCTCTTTAGTTTCACTATCTTCTTTTACATTCCCATCACGAGGCACCACCACTACTTTTCCATTAACTTTAAATAAACAAAGTAATAGAACTACACCACCCAGTATAGTACCAAAAACTTTCAACTTTCCAATATCTTTCATAACACTACTTCCTTTCTTTTCCATTATACTAAATTTAATAAAAAAAAGGAATTACTTTAAAATCCCATATCCAAATTTAACACTATCAAAAAATAAAAAACTATGCGGTGGATAAAACGTAAGCATTATAAATAACACATATCCCAAAACTATTATAATTACAGGCAACACCCTAATATTATATTCTTCACTCTTAAGAATTTTTGCCCCCATTACTTCCATTAATATATATGTTCCAAGCATAAGACCAATTGAAAAAAACATATTCTCTCCGATAATTTTATATATCGGAACAAACACTAATAAATAAAAACTACCCCAACACCGGCTTTACTCATAGCTTCCATTAAAACATTATTTACTTTTATATCATACTTTCTATATAAGATCCACTGAAACAAACTGCCCACTAATAAAACACTATAAATAATCTTCATATGTTCCCAAATACTTTCATTAACCGGAAAAAAGAAAGCAACAATATCAAAAGGAAAGAAATCATATAAAAAGTGCCACAAAAAAGACAAAAGAAAAAGAAATACAACCCCTACTATTTTTACAGTTCTTAAATTCATTGTTTTCACCATTAAATAATATGTTATATTTCTAAAAAACTATACAATTAATTCTCTTTATACATCGAAGTAAACAATTCTGGTTCGCTTTCCGCACTTTCCTGTTCAGGCAACACAGGCAAATCACTTAAAGAAGCTAAGCCAAAATAATCTAAAAACTCCGAAGTAGTCTTATACAAATTAGGTTTTCCCGGAAGTGTACTTTTACCACTAATTTTAATTAAATCTTTAGCCATTAACTTTCTAATCATATTTATACTAGCAATACCCCTTATTTCATCAACCTCTATTCTAGTAATAGGTTGATTATACGCAATAATAGCCAAAGTTTCAATCGCTGATTGTGATAAATTATTATTAGAAGTCGAAGTAATTAGTTTTTGATAATATGCTTTATGTTCTTGTTTAGTAGTAAGTTTAAAAGAACCCCCAATAAAACTAATTCTAAGACCACGATTATCATTTTTATATTCATCTTTTAAATCTTTAAGTAATTTTTGAGCTTCTTCTTTTTCAATCTCTAATATTTCACAAACATTATCCAAAGTAAGTCCCTCATCACCAACAACAAAAAGCAACCCCTCAAGTACTGCTAACTTATTCATTAAATCACTCTTTCTATATAAATTTCTTCAAAATTTTCCTCTTGCTTCAAAGTAATCTCTTGCATTTTACACATATCTAAAATCGATAAAAAAGTTGCAACTAATACTTCTTTTGTAAAATCCTCAAACAAAGAAGAAAACAAAATCTGTTTATTATTCTCTAACTTTTTACGAATAAATTCCTTTCTTTCTTCTACACTAACTTCCCTTTTTGTTATCCTCGTACTTACTGGTTTTTGATAATTAATCCTTTTTTGCAAATTCAAAATAGCATTTTTCAAAATCTCAGCATCTTCATTACCCTCAAGATTCACTTTATCCAAATAAGTATTCAAATTCTCAGGAACCTTTGTATAAAATTCTTTTCTTTTTTCCTCAAGTCCCCTAAAAAGATTAGTTACACTTTGATACCTTTCATACTCAATTAATTTATTCTTTAAATCTTCTTCACTATTTATATTAAACTCCGATTCATCACTTTCATCTTGTTCTAAATTAAGAAGCAATCTACTTTTTAAATGAATTAACTCCGAAGCCATAACTAAATACTCACTAGCAACATCTAAATCATTTTTATATTGATTAATAAACTCTAAATACTTATCTATTATATATTTTACATCTATATCACAAATATCCATTTTAGCAGTTTTTACTAAATGTAAAAGTAAATCAAGTGGCCCCTCAAAATCATTAATACATAAATTCATAAATCCCCCTAATTACAAGTAAATCCACTAGCTTCCAATTCAAACTTCATTATCTTTGCATCTGTATCTTTACTATAATATACTTTACTATTAAGTGTATTTGTAGTCACACTTCCCAAATTAATAATAGTCTTAAATTCCAAATTTTCATTTGCAACACTAACTACCGAAGAAACCCCATTTATATTCGCATAAGTACTAGCCAAAGCTTGATAAGTCCCATACAAAGAACTATAATTTGGATCACTCATCATTACAACATAAGTATCAGTTATAGCATATACTTTATTATCATTAAGCATATACTTTACGGTTTCATAATCTTTCGTACAACTAAGTGCTGTAACTCCATTCCCATCAGCATTTACCACATAAGCCGGATAATCCTCTATACTTATATTTCTAAGTTCAATAACACTTGCCTCACTACTTACTAAAGCATATTTATAATTAACTGTACTACCAGGTGCTACTACTTCATCATTTAACATAATTCTTTGTAATAACTTCTTATTTCCATCACTTAAAATAATAAAATAATTCAATTTTCCAAACTCTATTATTGACTCCGATGTATTCGTAATATCCATACTTATTTGTAAATTATCAACTTTAACATTACTTACTTTAAACCCCTCTAAAGCTATTTCTAAATCATCACTAATTGCATACTCATGTTCCACCGGTAAATCATCAGTGCTTGTATTATCTTTATTATCTTTATTTCCACTCGGCGTAATATCATCCGTAGGATTAAAATAATTTATTATATATTGTGATATTACCGGCAAATAAAAAGCTTCTGAAATAAAAATTCCAAATATAAATATAATCCACACTAATCCAAAAACACTAACTTTTTTCTTATCTTTTTTTATTGCCAAAGTCGTAGGCACTAATTCCTCATTAATAATTTCAATCTTTTTCTTCTTAGCCATTATATCATCCCATTTCATTCTCTTAAATTATACTATATTAAAGCTGGTTAAACAAGCCAAACATTTCCCTAAAAAAGAAAAAAACACCAACGTGCTTTTATGCTTTTTCACCCTTTTTCTTCTTTTCCTCTTTTGATACAAACCCAAAATGTTGTCTTACTTTCATTTCTATCTCATCTTTTAAAGCCGGATTCTCTTTCAAATATATTTTAACATTTTCTTTTCCTTGCCCAATCTTCTCACCATTATAAGAATACCAAGCCCCACTTTTATCCACAATAGCTAAACTACTAGCAATATCTATAATTTCTCCCTCTTTAGATATTCCCTCACCGTACATTATATCTACAACTGCACTTTTAAATGGCGGTGCAACTTTATTTTTTACCACTTTTATATTTGTCTTATTCCCAATAATTTGATCCCCTATTTTAATTTGTTCTCCTCTACGAACATCTAATCTTACTGAAGAATAAAACTTCAAAGCCCTTCCTCCTGGTGTAGTTTCTGGATTGCCAAACATTACCCCTACTTTTTCTCTTAATTGATTAATAAAAATAGCAGTAGTCTTAGTCTTATTCATATTACCTGATAG
>CAKOLP010000092.1 GCA_934096025.1 uncultured Bacilli bacterium | reverse complement strand
CATCATAACCTCCACCGATAATTCCGGCTAGTTCAGCTTCTAGACGTTCTTCTATATTTTTAGGAAGCACATCTCCATAGATTTCATGAGCTTTATCATAAACCATTTTCTTGGTAATTTCTTCTGAATTTTCCAAAATCGGGGTATATAGTTTATCATGAATAATTTGTAAATGGTCTACTTCATCGGCAATTTTATTCGGATTAGTAATAACTATTTCTTTTGCTAAATCATCACCTAGAAATGCGAAAGCTTCCAACATTTCGTTTGTAGTCATAAAATACATATTTGGTACTTCAATATCTTTTTTATTTAAAGGGTGAAGCTTACCATTAGTTTTTTGGTGTATTATAACTTTTCTATAAATTAAGTCATCTTTAGTTAAATTGTGAACATCACCAGTAGCAACGACACACTTACCTAAGGCTTTAGCACTTTTAACAATACGGGCAACATAACCATTGTACTCTAAAACATTATGGAATTTCTTATTTTCTCCGATTAAATGAGTAGCACAATTAGCAGGATTAACCTCGATATAATCATAAAAATTCATTAAATCATATAATTCATCATCTAGCAAGCCATAAGCTTTATCAAATACTTCTCCGTTAGTACAGCCGCTTCCAATTATAAGCCCCTCTCTTAAACTTAAAAGGTCTGTTCGAGGAATTTTTGGTTCTTTACCCTTAAATAAATATTTTGTATTAGCTAAACTGATAATCTTAAAAAGATTTTTTAAACCCATTTGATTTTTGGCAATAACCGTTAAATGAAAAGGTCTAGCAAACTTAATAGCATTTTCTTTATCAGCTAGTTTTTCTAAATCTAAAGTTGTATGAATGTTTTGACCCTTTAATTCTTCAATCATTTGATAAAAACATTTACTTGTTCCCTCAGAGTCGTAATCTGCTCTATGGTGCTTATCTTCGTCCCACTCTACTTTTAAATTTTTAACAAGAGTAGATAGTTTATGGTTTCTCCAGTCTGGATACATATTTCTAGCAAGTCCCATAGTATCTATTACTGTATTATTAAATTCTTTTAAATTATATTTTTTACAAGCACTTCTTATAAAAGATATATCAAATTGGGCATTATGTGCTACTAAAGGAAGACCACCAACAAAATCCAAGAATCTTTTTGTAACATTTTCTTCACTATCACGTCCCGCTAGCATTTCATCAGTAATATTGGTAAGTTCGGTTATTATCTTAGGTAATGGCATATCACAAGCAATTAATTCATCAAATCTTTCAATAATTTCATTATTCTTAACTTTAACAGCACCAATTTCTATCATTTGATCAATACCACTATTTAGACCAGTAGTTTCTGTATCAAAAACGACATATTCTTGATTAAGCAAACTAAATTCTTTATTATTAAAGACAATATTTGCTTCAATATCTACTACATTTAACTCAGCTCCATATAATGCCTTAAATTTATCTTTATCTTCTTTACCTTTATTAATTTTATTAACAGCATTAAAAATATCTGGGTAAGCTTGTAATACATTATGGTCTGTTATTGCTACAGCTTTATGGCCTAGGCTACTTGCGTGTTTAACAAGTGTAGAAGCAGAAATAACTCCGTCCATCATACTCATCATACTATGTGCATGTAGCTCTACTCTTTTTTCGGGAGCATCATCTTTCGCTTTAATATCTTTTGAAGCAATAATTTCAACATTCCTAGCATCAATAATCATTTGTTTTAAATATTGGTCCATAGTAATATGACCGTGAACTCGGTACCACCCACCAATATTTAGTTTCTTATTAATCCGGGTAAATTCATCTTCATTAAAACGAACAATCTTCATTAAATAACTATCAGTCTTATCACTTACCTTTAAGTTTAATATAAATATGGGGCCTTTTTTTCCTTGTCTTTCCACTACTTCCTTTTGGAAAATAAAGACTTCCACGATAATATTTTTAACTTCACCAAGTATATTATTTAGACTTGTCACATTTCCCTCTTTATGGGAACCTAAAATAATATTAGTTTCTTCTTCTTTTACTTCTACAGAATCTTTTAAAGTATTTATTTCTTCTTGGAGACTTTTTTGTTCTTCAACACTTATAGAAATATCAATACTATAACCCTTTATACCATATCTATTTAATTGTTTTAGTAAACCGTCACACTCATGTAATAAGTCATTTTTCACAAAATCATTTAAGACATGAAAATTAATTACTTTATCTACTATTTCAATTTTACTTTTTTTAATACTGATTAGGCTTGGTCTTCTGATTATAATCTCATCTAAAAAGTAATCTAGGTATTCTAAAGCAACATCTTCACTAATGCTTTCATAACTAAGAACTATTTCACATTTATTTACACCATTTATTCCATTTAGGGAACTCATAAAAAGTTTATTAGCAGATTCCAAATTTAAACATTCTTCACTATTTAAATAAACAATAAATTTATTCTCTTGTTTTTTCAACACAACTTTTTCTAACGCTAAGTCGTTATAGGCTTCATCAACACAATTAATACTCGTTAAAAATCTTTTTACTTCCTCGTTCATTTTTACCCCACTTTCTTAATATTTAACACACTAAAACTTATTTTATCATAATATTTACTTACTTCTCCATAAATTTCTACTACATCGAGTTCTTTTATATCTTTTAATAAAGCAAATTTATTAGGAAAAACATTAAAATCAAATATTCCAGTATCATCACTTCCCTTTATAAAAGCCATATCCTCATTCTTTTTGGTCTTAATACTCTTAATATTTTCAATGTATGCTAATACTTTTATTTTCTTAAAAACATTATTTTTAATATCACTTAATTTTATGTAACTCTTATTATAATACATTGTTGTTGGGTGATTACTTACAAAAAAGCCAAAACTTGCTAACTCATAATTTCTTAGGGTTACAGCATCATACTCTGGATACTCAATAAAAAGAGGTTTCTTAATTAAACCAGAGCCATCTTCCAAAGCAACATAATTAAAGACATTCTCCATATTCTCCATTAAAGTATGTTTATTTATTTTTAAAGAATCTAAAGCTCCAGCTTCAATTAAATATTTTAAAATAGTTGGATTAATAAAGTCTTTAGTCTTAAGAACAAAATCGTAATAATCCAAAAATCTAGTATTACGAGCTAATACTATTTTGCTAGCAATATCTTTAGTTATATTTTTAATTTTCCATAAAGGCATTATTAAATAATTATCTTTAATTCTAAATTCTTCGGCACTATAATTAATATCTGGTTTTAAAATCTTTATTTTATTTTCTTTTAAATAATTCAAATAATAATTATAACTTTCCTGAGTAATATTTTCATTTAACATCACAATTATAAACTCTTTTGGATAATAACATTTTAAATATGCCATTTGATAAGCCAAATAAGCATAAGATACCGAATGTGATTTATTAAACCCATAACTTGCAAACCGTGTGATATCTGCATATATTTTGATAGCAGTCTCGTTAGTATAACCATTATGTATAGCCCTACTTACAAATTCCTCTTTATGCTTTAAAATAATACTTTCCTTCTTTTTGGAAATAGCTCGGCGAATTAAATCAGCCTCAGCATAAGTATAACCTCCGATTATCTTTAAAATACTCATTATTTGTTCTTGGTATAAAATTATTCCATAAGTGCTTTTTAAAATACTTTCCAATTTTCGATCAAGATAGATTGGCTTTTCTTGGCCTTTTTTACGTTTAATAAATGTATCAGCAAAAATTAATGGCCCAGGTCTACCTAAAGCTAAAAGTGCCACTAAATCCGAGAAAGATGTTGGCTCTAAACGCACTGCTAAGTTTTTAAGTAATGGTGTTTCAAATTGAAAAATACCCTCGGTTGCTCCTACTCTAAAAATACTTAATACTTTATCATCATTTAAATCAATACTATTAAGATTTATATTACCAATTAAATTCAAAATTTTATGAATAATAGTTAGATTTCGCAATGCCAAAAAGTCCATTTTCAATATACCAAGACTTTCTAGGTTATCTAAAGGCACCCCAGTTATAAGTTCAGTATTTGTTATATTTATAGGTATTAATTCTTTTAGTTTATATTTCGAAATAACTACCCCAGCAGCATGAATCGAAGTATTTCTTTTAAGACCTTCTAGGTGAAAAGAAATATTATATAAATTCTTTAAAACTTCATAATTTTCTAAATATTTTTTAACACTATCTTTTTCTAGATTTTCCCGAAGTGACAAATTAGCATCAATATTTTTTAGAAACATATCAATTAAGTCAGGATTAATTTTTAAAACTTTACCTAGTTCTCTTAATAAAAGCTTACTCTTAAAAGTACTAAAAGTTAACCCTAAAGCAACATTATCTTTACCATATTTATTTCTTACATATTCAATTACTTTTTCCCTTTTGGTATCTTCAAAGTCAATATCTATATCCGGCATCGTTATTCGCTCAGGATTTAAAAACCGTTCAAAGAGCAAATCATACTTTAAAGGATCTATTTCCGTTATACCTATAGCATAACTTAGTAAAGCTCCGGCAGCAGAACCTCTCCCAGGACCTACCAAGATATTATTTTTCTTAGCATATAAAACATAATCATAAACAATCAAAAAATAATCAATATATCCCATTTTCTCAATAACACTTAATTCATATTCTAAGCGTTCAAGATAACGTTTGTCCATATG
>CAKOLP010000091.1 GCA_934096025.1 uncultured Bacilli bacterium | reverse complement strand
CTTTTACATTAACTGTATATTTATCACTAATTTGTTTTTCTATTCTCCCAATCATTATTGTAAATCTCCGTCATCAGGATTATCTCCGCTAGAATCTAACGCCACTGCCACCTTAACGGTAAGTCTTGCACCATTTACTACCGTTGAACCAGCTGCTCTACTTTGATAAAATATTTTCCCTACTTCATAATCTGCAGTTGGAACTTCATTTTTCGTTAAAATAACTCCGTATTCTTCACAGAAGCTTTCTACTTCTTCAATACTATAATTTTCATTTACAAAGTCTGGGTACTTATTATCAAGTTTTGGAACATATAATGTTATAGTATCACCTTCAGATAGTTTTTCTCCAGCTTTTATAGATTGGTCCATAATAATATTTTCTTTATAATCTCCGATATTTTCTAAATCTACTTCTTTTTTATCTATAATTACATTTAAATTTAAAGCTTCAAGTTTACCCTTTATTTCTGAGGCATTTTTTCCCGTATAATCTTCTATTTCTACAGTAACATCTCCTAAAGAAATATATAAAATTATTTCTGTTCCCTCTTTTCTAATGGAACCAGCCGCAGGATTAGTCTTAGATACTTTTCCCTCTGGTACAAATTCATTAGCTTCTTCTCTTTGTTCATCAGAAACTACAAATCCTGCACTTTGAATAATTTTTATTGCTTCACTTACAGATTTTCCTGTAACACTGGGTATTTCCACTTGTTTTGCTGAGGTAATCTTAGGAATTAAAACAAACATCGTTGTAACCATTACTACTAATCCTACAAAAACACTAGCCAATATAATAATTAATTTATTTTGAGAATATTCATTCTTCTTTACTTTCTTTGTTATAACTTCTTCACCTTCTTTATTATTCTTCTCTACAACTTTATTTTTATCCACTTTAATGTTCTTTACCTTTTTAACATCATCATAATCATTTTCCGGATATTTAAAAGTAATCTTTAATTCATTTTCTCTTGATTCATCTAAACAAGTCTTTAAATCTTCATACATTTCCCTAGCATCATTATAACGATTTTTAGGATTTTTAGCCGTAGCTTTTAAAATAATATTTTCTACACTCTGGGGAATACTTGGATATTCATCACGAATACTTGGCATATCATCTTTTAAATGTTTAAGAGCTATTTCTACAGCATTATCTCCTTTAAACGGTAACTTTCCAGTTAAAAGTTCATACATTAAAATACCTATTGAATAAATATCACTTTGTAGGGTAGCTCCTTTACCACTTGCTTGTTCTGGTGGCAAATAATGGACACTTCCCATAACAGAATTAGTTTGAGTAAGTTGAGTTGAATTCATAGCAACAGCAATACCAAAGTCCGTAATTTTTATCATACCATTATCTAGTATTAAGATATTCTGAGGTTTAATATCTCTATGAATAATATAAGAATCATGCGCAACACTAAGGCCATTGGTGATCTGTAAAGTAATATCAATAACTTCCGGAACAGTTAATTTTCCCCTTTTTTTCAAAAGGCTCTTTAAATGTTTTCCCTCGACATATTCCATTACTATATAATATTCCCCATGGTCTTCCCCGACATCATATACTTCCACAATATTAGGGTTAGACAAAGAACTTGCAGATAATGCTTCTCTTTGAAATCTTCTTACAAATTTTTCATCACTAGCTAAATCACCACGTAAGACTTTAACAGCTACATTTCTATCTAATATAACATCATAAGCTAGATAAACATTAGCCATTCCACCCTCACCAATGGATTTAATTATCTGATATCTATCACTAAACTTTTGCCCTTTCATTATCACTTCATATCACCACTTTCTCGAACTAAATACGCTACTGATATATTATCGTTACCCCCTCTTACATTACATTTTTTAATTAATTTAATAACTTTTTCTTCAATGCTTAATTCTTTTTCTAATAACACTTTCTCTATTTGATCATCACTAAGCATACCGGTTAAGCCATCGCTACATAAAAGGACTTCACTACTTTCATTATCGACATCAAATATATCTGGTTCACATTTCTCTGCAGCCCCCAGCGCTTTCATTAAGACATTTTTTCGTGGATGATTCATTGCTTCTTCTTCCGTTAAATCTCCAGCATCTACAAGCAAATTAACTAAGGTATGTGGTTTTGTAACTTTATGCAATTTATTGTTTTTCATTACATATCCCGAAGAATCACCAACATTAGCAAAAATTAAAAAATCTTTTGTTACTAGGGCAATAACTGCAGTTGTACCTAACCCTTTAGAGTTCTCATTCTTTTCTCCATAGTCTAATATTTCTTTATTTATCTCACTAATATTATCCGAAAGCCAATTTACAGCATCTATCTTCGTACCTATTGATGCGCTTTCTGAAAAACGCTTACCTAAATGCGCCACAGTAAGGGCACTAGCTACTTCGCCTTTTCTATGTCCCCCCATACCATCAGCAACTACTAATAAATATTCATTATTTATATTCTTAAGTATTGTAACGCTATCTTCATTATGTTCTCGAACGCGTCCATTATCTGTTAAATAAAAAGATTTCGTATTAATCACTCTCACTTCTTAACTGCCCACAAGCAGCTTTTATTGTCCCACCAAATTCTTTTCTGATAGTAACATTTAACTTTAAATCCTTTAACTTCTTATAAAAGGTATCTATATTTTTACTTTTCTTAAATTCAATATTATTCGTTTCATTATAAGGAATTAAATTAACATAGACATTCATTCCTCGAAGTAACTTTGCTAAATTTATGGCATCTATTTCTCTATCATTTATTCCCTCTAGCATAACATATTCAATTGTAACCCGACGATTAGTTTTAAGAATATATTCTTTTATCGCTCCGATAACCATATCTAAATTATATGCTTTATTAATAGGCATTATTTTGTTTCTCACTTCATCTGTTGCACCATGTAAAGATAGAGCTAAATTAACTTGTAAAGGAACTTCACTAAATTCTTTAATCTTTGGCACTAATCCACAAGTAGACACAGTTATATGTCTAGCTCCGATAGCTAGCCCTTTAGCATCATTTATAATTTTAATAAAATCCATTATATTATCATAGTTATCGAAAGGTTCCCCAATTCCCATTAAAACTACACTATTAATTCTTTTACCAATAAAATTTTCGATTAATAAAATTTGTTCTACCATTTCATAAACTTCTAGGTTTCTAACTTTTTTAAGTCGGCCTGACTCACAAAACTTACAGCCCATATTACAGCCAACTTGACTTGAAACACAAACAGAAAGCCCATAATCATGTTCCATTAAAACAGCTTCAATCTTTTCGTTATCATTAAGTCTAAATAAAAACTTCTTAACTAAGTCTCCCTCTAAAACTACTTCAATCTTAATAAAATCCAAAGAGAAATCTTCTTGCATTTTTTTTATTAAATCTTTTTTTATATTACTAAATGCTTCAAAATTCCATACTTTATGTATATATAGCCACTCAAAAACTTGGGTAGCTTTAAATCTTTTTTCCCCACAATCTAGAAAATAATCACCTAATTGTTCTTTAGTAAATCCAAATATATTTTTCATAACTAATCTCTTTCTTAACATTTATTTTACTAAATTTAACCAATTTTGTCTATATTCCTTACTATATATTACATGACTTTTACATTATCATAGTCTTCTTTTTTAATTCCATTTAAAAAGCTTTTAATATCCATTTCTTTTTTTCCACTCGGTTTAATTTTTTCTAAATAAATTATTCCGTCTTTACAAGTAACGCCTAAGGCTTTTTTCTCAAGCACAACAATCCACGTATCCTTAACAACTTGGGCTTTAAAGGAAGAGGCCAAAACTTTTATTTCCGTATTATTAATCACAACATTAGCTAAAGGCCAAGGACAAAGACCTCTTATCTTATTTATAATATCAATTCCGTTTTGCGAAAAATCTAGCTTTTCATCTTCTCTTTTTATCATCGGAGCAACAGAATAATCACTACCTTGCTTAATTCTTTTAACATTAAAAGAGAATAATTCTGGCAATACTTCTTCTAAGGTTTTAGCACCTAAAACCGATAACTTATCATGGAGCGTTCCAACATTATCACTAGCCTCTATTTCTAGCTCATTAATCTTAATTATATCCCCGGTATCCATACCCTCGTCCATATACATAATAGTAATACCAGTTTTTTTATCGCCATTAAATAAAGCCCATTGAATTGGTGCTGCTCCGCGGTACTTAGGCAAAATTGATGCGTGAACATTAACACAACCATACTTAGGAATCTCTAAGACTTCCCGTGGTAATATTTGTCCATAAGCACAAGTCACAATTAAATCTATATCTTGATTTTTTAAAAATTCATAATCGTTTCTAATTTTGTTTGGTTGATAAACCTTAATGTTTTTTTCTAAAGCTTTTTGTTTAACCGGACTAAAAACAACTTCCTTTTTTCTTCCTACAACTTTATCTGGTTGGGTTACCACCATTTTAACATTTACATATTTTAAAAGCATTTCTAAAATACCTACGGCAAACTCCGGAGTTCCCATAAATACTACATTTTTATCTTTCATAATCTTCCTCATTTCTTTCAAATTATAACCCTAAAAAACATAAAAAAGCAAGCTTTTAAAGCCTACTTATCAACACATTCGCTACAAACTTCTTCTCCGTTTTTCAAAACCATAAGCGCTCCACACTTGGAACAAAGCTTGCCTGTTGGTTTATCCCATAGCGCATTCTTACATTTTGGATAATTATTACAACCGTAGAAAATC
>CAKOLP010000090.1 GCA_934096025.1 uncultured Bacilli bacterium | reverse complement strand
TTAACTAAAAAAACAGCTAAAGGTGCTGTGGAAGATTTTTTGAATCAATATAAGAATTTGAGTTCTAATGTTTTAGATGATATGAATAAAGTTGTTGATGATGAAGATTTGAGTGATAAACAAAAAGATGTTTATAGAGATGTGTTAAAGAAACAATATCAAGATATGAAGTATAAAATTGTAAATGAAACTTACGACGGAGATAATGCCGTGGTGGAAACAAAAATTACTGTTTATGATTTATATAAGGTTCAAAAAGATGCTAATGATTATTTGACAGAAAATGAAGATGAGTTTAAAGAAAATAATACTTTTAGTAATTCATTATTTATGGATTATAAATTAGATAAGATGAAGAAAACTAAAGAAACAATTGAATATACTATTAACTTTAAAGTTACTAAAGATGATAAAGGAAATTATAAAGTAACTGATTTAAGTAATGAAGATTTAGAAAAGATTCATGGTATTTATAACTATGATAATGATTAAGTAACTTCGGTTACTTTTTTAAGTTCATATGAGTATGTATCAATAATAGTTAAAAAACTAGGGATTTTCTCAGGAATTGATTTGTCGTTTTGTTCGATTAGTTTAAAGTCACGTTGGATTTGGTTTTTAATATTATCATTTGGTATAGTAGCAAAGTAGGGAATAATGCTAAGAGTATTAGTGTTTAGGCTAGGAAATTTCTCAGATAGATTTTTAAGGGTAGTATAAATATTTATGAAGCTGTAGTTATTTTGGAAGATGTATGTTTTGTGAGTGTTTATGTATTCTTCAATTATATTTATTATTTTGGATATTTCTTTATTGGAGTTTTTAATTATTAGTTTAAATATAGTGAGAGGTTGGATTAGGTAGTGGGTGTAGGCTTTTTTTATTTGTTTTACAAAGTCTTTTTGAAGAAGATAAGTGCTATAGTTTTTAAGTTTATAGGGACTAGGATTTAAGGATATTATGAGGTCTATTAGGTCATTTTTAATATATGGGGGTAGGTAGATAAAGTTATTATTTAGTTCGTAACTTAGAATAGTGTAGTAAAGAATATTGATGTTTTTATGAGGTAGGTCTTGGAAAAATCGGGATTTTATTCTTGTCCAGGTGTTGCTTGGGTATTTGTCAATTATATTATTAAACATAATAAGGGGTATTTCGTATTTGGTGTCTAAATTGCTTTTGTTAATATGATTTTTAAGTTTATATAAATTGATTGTAAACATGGAATCACTTCTTTTCGTTTATTTATTTTAACAGATTGTTAATTCGTTGTAAATGCTTTACTTTTGGCGGCTTTTTTTGGTAGTATAATATTACTTTTTGTGGGGGGGAAATAAATGAATAGAGTTGTTGATAAAATCAAAAAAATTTTAGGAAATATTAGATTAAGTTTATTTGGAATTAAAAAAAATGTAAAAGTTGAGCCAGAAAAGAAAAAATTAGATTTTAGTGAAGAAGAACTAGGTGTAATAAATAGAGCAATGCGTATAGTAAATGAGTATGAAAATTTTTCTGAAGCTGTTTTGAAGTGTTTTAAGGAGCATGAAAATGAGATAGATGTTTTTGCTGGGTTAGATGTAAGATTTGATCTATATAATTCTATGGGAAAATATGATGTTTTGGAGTTAATTGCTTATGATTTAAAATATAGACTTTTACCTTTTATTAAGGATTGTATACTTGATGAAGAAGAAAAAAAAGAAATTTTTAATAGTTTGGATGTTGTTATGGATTATTTTGATGAATATAAAAAAGACTTGATTAATGGACTTGTGCAAGATAAAGTAAATGATAATACTACAAGATTACTTGATTTGTTGGGGTTATCAGTTTATGAACAAAATTATTTGCATGCACTTGAATTTATAAGTGATATTGATTGCAAAAATTATTCTTCTTTAGATTGGTATGTAGTTATTGATGTGAGAAATACTTTGGAACAATTACTAATTGATTTTAAAAATGTGGTATTAATGCATGCTGAGTATCGAAATGATGAAAGCTTAAATATGTTTTTGGAAATTGTAAAAGAACTTAATTTTTGTTTAGAACAACTAAATATAGTGTATAATAACTTTTTAAAAACTTTTTATAGACAAGATAATCATAATGTAATTGATAGTAAAGGTTTGGAATTTTATAAAAGTTTTTCTGATTTAAAAAATATATTTTGTTTTTTAGATGCCGAGGGATATAATTCTGTAGTTGATAAAGATATTTTAGAATCGGAGAGACTTTGGACTAAAGAAAGTGGGTATAGTTTGTTTATAAATAATGCTGGGTTATTTGTTACAAATGGTTTTGCTTCGAATAAAGGACATCTTGTAAAAAGTGAAAATTATACAAAAGATTTTTTGAGAGAGTATCATATTAGGTCTTATATATGTGGTTATCAAAGACTTTTTATGGGGAGATATCGTACAAACTTGCATAATATATTGCCTGGTGAGTTTAAAGAAGATATTTGCATATTATTAGTTTATGGTTTTATGTATGGGGATACAGCAGGAAATGAAAAATATGTTATTAATAAAACTGCGTTAGATAGGTGTTATAAGAATAGAGAACGTATTGATGAAATATGTGTTTTACTAAATACTGATGTATCAGAGCTTAGTGAACAAGAAAAGAAGAAAGTTCAAGAACAAGTTTACGAGTTCTTAAATAAAGAAATGGATAAAATGAATTATTTACTTGAACAAAATAGGGTAAGACCTAGTGTGTTAACTAGGGAAAGAAAAAAATGATAATGTAGATATTGTTATCATTTTTTTTGTACAAGTCTTTTTTACTAGGATATAACATAATCTTAATTAAGAGGGACGTTATGAAAAAATTGTTATTATTGATATTGTTGGTAGTGCCTATAAAATGTATGGCAATTAGTGCTAGAAGTGCTATTGCAATGGATTTAGATAATGATATTATTTATTATAGTAAAAATATAAATGAGGAAAAACTTATTGCCAGTACAACGAAGATTTTGACTGCAATTGTAGCTATTGAATGTGGGGATATTGATAAGGTAGTAACTGTAGATGAAGAAGTATTAAAGTCAGTTGGTAGTGCGATTTATATTGGGGTTGGTGAAAAAATATCACTACGAGATTTGCTATATGGGTTACTTTTACGTAGTGGAAATGATGCAGCATTAGTAATTGCTAAGAGTGTTGCTGGTAGTATGGAGAATTTTGCCCTTTTGATGAATGAAATGGCTGTGAAGATTGGTATGGAAAATAGTTATTTTTATAATGCTTCAGGTCTAGATGAAACAGAGGAACATAATATTTCGACGGCATATGATATGGCTTTATTGACACGGTATGCTATGCAAAATAAGACTTTTAGGGAGATTTTTAAAACAAAAGAATATAGTGTAAAAACGAATATGAAAAGTTATAAATGGGTTAATAAAAATAAGTTGCTGCATAGTGAAGATTATATTACCGGGGGAAAAACAGGGTATACTAAAAAAGCTCATAGAACACTTGTTACTACGGGAAGTAGAAATAATATTAATGTTGTAGTGGTTACTCTTGATGATGGTAATGATTTTTCTGACCATAAGAGTTTATATGAAGATATTTTTAAGAATTATGAGGCTGTAAAAGTTCTTGATAAGAATAATATTAAAGTTAAAGATGATGTTATATATAAAAAGGATAAGTTATATATAAATGAAGATGTTTATGTTAGTACAAAAAAGAAAGATAAGATAAAAGTAGAATATGAGTTATATGATAATAAAAAGTATCGAAATGATGATGAAGTTGGTCATGTGAATATATATTTAAATGATAAGTTAGTAAGAACGGAAAGAGTTTTTGTTAAAGTAGAGGAAACTGTGAAAAACGAGTCTTTTTGGGATAAAGTAAAAAGGTGGTTTTCATGGTAAGTTATATATGGTTTTTTTTGATTATGATTGGAATTGTTTATTCCTTTTTTACAGGAAATGTTGGGGGAATAAATGAAAGTATTTTAACTAATGCTAATGACGCTTTGGAATTAATGTTATCAATATTTCCGGTTATTGTGCTTTGGTCGGGGATTATGAAAATAGCAGAAGATGCTGGTTTATTAAAAAAGTTTGCTAGGTTTTTGGAACCTATCTTATCGAGGCTTTTTCCTAGTGTGCCTAAAAATAATCCCGCTTTAGGTTATATTGCTTCGAATATAGCGGCGAATATGATGGGGCTTGGAAGTGCTGCTACACCATTTGGTTTAAAAGCAATGAGCGAATTACAAAAAATTAATGATAAAAAGGATACCGCAAGTGTTGCTATGATTACTTTTTTGGTTTTAAATACTGCTGGGGTAACAATAGTTCCTACGACTGTTTTAGCACTGCGAATTGCTCATGGTTCAAGTAATCCGTCGGAAATAATATTGCCAGGAGTAATTGCTACTTTTTGTTCTTGTATTGGGGCATTAGTAATAGATTATTGTATTAGAAAGAGAGGGAAGAAATGAATACTTTATCAAAGATTATAATTCCTCTTTTTGTGGTATTTGTTATATTTTATGGTTTTGTGAAGAAAATTAATTTATATGATTCTTTCTTGGAGGGAGCTAAAGAGGGATTGTCTATTTCTTTTAGTATTTTTCCAAATGTAATGGCAATGGTGTTTGCTATAAATATATTTTTGGATAGTAATTTTGTTTATGAAGTTTTAAGAGTTTTTGAACCAATTTTAAATTATGTAAATATACCTTTAGATATATTACCTATGGCGATATTAAGACCTATTTCGGGAACTGCTACTT
>CAKOLP010000089.1 GCA_934096025.1 uncultured Bacilli bacterium | reverse complement strand
ATACAAAGTAATATTAGAATTAGACCAAGAAAAAAAGGTAATAAACGTTAACAAAACAATGGTTAATAAATTGAAGAAAGGAAAGATAATAATATATAAAAAAGATTTAATGACTAAAGAAGCAATACAAAATACAAAGTTTCATTTATATTATAAAGATACTTTAATATTCGCAGGCTTTACAAATGAAGAAGGAATTTTAGAAATCGATAATCTACCATATGGAAAGTATACTTTAAAGGAAGCAGAAGCTAGTAAAGATTATATTCTAGATGATAATAATAGAGAAATAGAGCTTTGTAGTGAAGAAGAAAGTATTGATATTTTTAATATTCCAGATACATTTGTAAACATAAAAGTTGTGTTTAATATTGAGAGTAAAGATGATTTTGTAAATGACTTTTGTACTAGCTAAATAATAGTTCTAAACTTCTAGAAGTTAAGCTTTAAAGAGGTTTAGAATTTTTTTTGAATTTGCAGAAATAAGGATAAGAAAGGTTGAAGTTATTAATTTAATGGGTTATAATTATTTGACTGGAGATAATTATGTTAAGAAGTGAAGTAGACAAAAGTAAATTAAGCCCAATGATGGCGCAATATATGGAAATAAAAGAAAAATATGAAGAAGAATTAATTTTTTATCGACTTGGGGATTTTTATGAGCTATTTTTTGATGATGCCTTGATTGCTTCAAGGGAATTAGAACTAACTTTAACTGGGCGTGCTGCTGGGTTAAGTGAAAGAGTACCTATGTGTGGAGTTCCTCATGTTAGTGTTAAAACTTATATTGAAAAGCTTGTTAATAAAGGATATCGGGTAGCAATTTGTGAACAATTAGATGATCCAAAGACCACTAAAGGCATGGTAAGACGAGGTATAGTTGATGTAATTAGTAAAGGTACTATTGCAGATAATGATTTGTTAAATGATTTAGATTCTTCCTTTATCGCAGGAATTATTTTCTTGGGGGATACTATTTTAATAACTATTTTAGATATTTCTACAGGCTACTTAGCTTATGAGAAAATAGATAATGATGAAAATAAATTAATTAATGAAATACTTGCTTATAATATTAAAGAAGTCGTTTTAGTAGATAATCTAAATACTAAATTAATTGATTTACTTAAAAATACATATAATATTGAAGTTACTATTAGTTCAGAATTTTTATGGGATAAATATACAGATTTATATGATACGATTAATGATGCCCAAGTAAAAAGTGGCGTTGCGCATTTATTTTATTATTTGAGTGTAAGACAATTAAAAGATTTAACACATATTAAAAGAATAGACTTTATTAATAAAGATGAGTACTTGAAAATGGATGTTCATAGTATTAGAAATCTTGAGTTAGTGGAAACATTGCGTTTAAAAGAACGAACCTATTCTTTGCTTTGGTTATTAGATAAATGTAAAACAGCTATGGGGAGTAGGAAACTTAAAACTTGGTTACTTAATCCCTTGAAAAATAAAGATAAGATAAATGCTAGATATGATAAGATTGAAAAACTAAATAATGAATTTATTTTAAAAGATGAGTTAAGAAATGCTTTATATGAAGTATATGATATTGAAAGATTGTCTGGGAAAGTAATTAATGGTTCATTAAATGCAAGAGATTTACTGCAACTTAAAAACAGTTTAAAAGTTTTACCAGAAATAAAAAGTATTTTGAATAAACTGGATTTTGGTTATGATATAAATACACATGAAGATATATTTAATTTATTAGATCGGGCAATATTAGAAAATCCTCCGGTAGGAATAAAAGATGGGTATATGATTAAGCCTTTATATAATGCGGAGTTAGATGAGCTTAAAAGTATTCGTAGCGGGGGAAAAGAATTTGTTGCAGCTTTTGAAGCTGATGTTAAAAACAAAACAGGAATTAAAAACTTAAAAGTAGGATTTAATAAAGTATTTGGTTATTATATAGAAGTCCCTAATGGAAGTAAAAATCTCATTAAAGATGAGTACAATTGGTATCGGAAGCAAACTTTAAGTAATTGTGAAAGATATGTTTCTCCCGAATTAAAGGAAAAAGAAAGCTTAATATTAAATGCTGAAGAAAACATAACTAATCTAGAATATAATTTATTTTGTGAAATAAGGGAAATTATTAAAAAAGAAGTTCCTGCTTTAAATGAAACTGCTAATTCTTTAAGTGAAATAGATGCTTTAGTTTCTTTGGCAGTATGTAGTGAAGAATATAATTTAGTAAGACCAGACTTAAGTGAAAATCATGCTATAAATATAAAAGACGGAAGACACCCAGTAGTAGAAGTAGTAAGTAAAGAAGCTTATGTACCAAATGATTGTATAATGGAAAATGGTGTAAATACTTTATTAATTACGGGACCAAACATGAGTGGTAAGTCGACATATATGCGCCAATTAGCAATTATAGTAATAATGGCCCAAATGGGTTCTTTTGTACCATGTAAAAGTGCTAGTTTACCAATTATAGATAAGATCTTTACCAGAATTGGTGCTAGTGATGACTTAGTAAGTGGAGAATCAACTTTTATGGTAGAAATGAAAGAGGCTAAAAATGCCATTGTGGGAGCAACGGAATCTAGTTTAATTTTATTTGATGAACTAGGCCGAGGTACAGCAACATATGACGGAATGAGCTTAGCTCAAGCTATATTGGAATATATTAGTGAAAATATCGGAGCATTTACAGTATTTTCTACTCATTATCATGAACTTACAAGATTAGAAAAAAAATATAAGAATATAAAAAATGTCCATGTTAGTGCTATTGAAAATGGCAAAGAAATAACTTTTTTACACAAAGTAAAGATGGGGGCTGTAGACAAAAGTTATGGGATTCATGTAGCAAGACTTGCTAATATGCCAGAAAGTCTTCTTGATAGAGCTGAAGATATATTGTGTGAATACGAAAATAAAGAAAGAAAGAAAAATCCAGAAGAAAAAATTCAATTAACAATGGATTTTGAAAAAGAAGAAGAAAAGAAAAGTGATATAATAAAGGAAACAATTGAAAGTGTGGATGTTATGCATACAACACCGATTGAAGCACTAAACATATTGTTTGAATTAAAACAAAAAATAAAAAGGGATGAGTAAATTGAGTGTTAGTTATATAATTAAATTTTTTAAGAGGTATTTTAAGAGCGAGAAAAAAATTTTTATCATAGCATTTTCTTGTGCGTTAGTTAGTGCCTTAATTGGCATTAAGATTGAGCAACCTTATCTATATATGTTAAAGTAGGGTTATTACCTGCTCGAGCTTTTGAAGAAAAAAGTAGTGGAGAGTTAATGAATCGTATTACCAATGATTCATATGCTTTATCAAGTGCCTTAAAAAAATTAATTAAAATAAGTTTATCTTTATTTGCTTCATTATTAATTTTCATATATATTTTGAGTAATTCTCTTTTAATAGCATTAGAAATTATTGTATATATAGGGTTGTTTTATGTTTTTTCAAAAAAATATTTACCTGAAATTACTGAAGAAGAACAAAATTTGCGCCATGAAAAAGATAAGTTAGTTGCGAAAGTCAATGAAGATATTCATGGTGTAAGAGAAATAAGGGCTTTAGGGATTAGAGATAGTATTAATAATGTTGTAAAAAATTCGTTAAGAAATGTATATTATAAAACTAATAAGCAGACAAAAGCAGAAATAACTTATTATTCTTGGGTGCATAACATAAATATATTACTAGAATCTGTAGTATTTGGAAGCACTATCATCCTTTTATATTTTGGAAAGTGTTCTTTTGTCTTTTTTATGGCTTTGACATTTTATATTTACCGGTTTATGGGGACTGTTGATAATTTAACTGATTTTACTATAGATTATGAAAAAATGAAAGTATCTATTAAAAGAATTACAGAAATTTTAGACAATAAATTATATAACGATGATGAATTCGGAGAAGTAGATAAAACTGATATCGAAGGAAATATCGAGTTTAAAAATGTAAGTTTTAGATATAGTGATAAAGAAGATTATATATTTAAAAATTTTAATATAAAGATTCCATGTAAGCAAAAAATTGCTATTGTGGGTAAAAGTGGTCAAGGAAAGAGTTCAATTTTTAATTTGCTTTTAAGGTATTTTGAACCCAATAGTGGTGTAATCTTAATCGATGATATCCCGATTTATGATTTTACTGAGGATGCCTTAAGGCAAAATATTGCTATTATAAGACAAGAACCATTTATTTTTAATAGGTCTATTTTAGAAAATTTTAAAATGATTAATCCTTATGTGTCTTTAAACAAAATAAGAAAGGTTTGTAAACAAGCGAGAATTGATGAATATATAATGAGCTTGCCAGATAAGTATGATACAGTCATTGGTGAGGCGGTATTAATTTATCAGGCGGTCAGAAGCAACGGTTAGCAATTGCAAGAGCTTTACTTAAAAATAGTAATATCATTTTAATGGACGAAGCAACAAGCGCTTTAGATAATGTAAATCAAGAAATGATTAAAGAAACTTTAAATGAACTAGCCGAAAATCATACCGTTGTAATGGTTGCACATCGATTATCGACAATTGTAGATGCTGATATTATCTTTGTGATCGATAAAGGTTCAGTAGTGGCTAGTGGAAAACATAAAGAACTACTAAAAAAGTGTGATATTTATAAAGAATTATATAATAATGAAATGTAATTGTTATCTTTGTGATAATCATTTTTAAAAAAAATTCTAAACTTAGTTAGAATTATATTTCATTTCTTTCGATATTTTTGCTAGTTAGAGTTTCATTAGTTTTTTTATTATAAAAAAATATTTCATAGCCACATTCGTTGGCTATTTTTTCGATGACTTCAAAGTCTGGT
>CAKOLP010000088.1 GCA_934096025.1 uncultured Bacilli bacterium | reverse complement strand
GGCATAGTTTCATCAATATATTTATTACCTCTTTTTAATACTGCAAATATTTCATTTAAAGCTTCTCCGATTTGTAAATCATTCATCTTTAAAACAATATTTTTATGTAATTCTAAAACTGTTTTTTCTAAATCTTCATCTATATCTTCTCTAGCACTATTATTATTTATAACCCCATTAAAATACTTATCTGCCATACTAACTGTTCTATTTACTAAATTACCTAATATATTTACTAAATCACTATTAATTCTTTCAATTAATAATTCTCTTGAAAATACTCCGTCATTACTATATGGCATTTCATGTAAGAAATAATATCTTATAGCATCTACCCCAAATTCCTTTACTAAATCATCAGCATATAAAACATTTCCTTTACTCTTACTCATTTTGCCATCAGCCATTATTAACCAAGGATGTCCAAAAACTTGCTTAGGAATCTCAAGACCCAAACTCATTAAAAAACATGGCCAATAAATAGTATGAAAACGGATTATATCTTTACCAATCAAATGTAAATCAGCTGGCCACAATTTTTTAAACTGTTCCGTAGAATTATCCACATCATATCCTATATTTGTAATATAATTTGTAAGTGCATCAAGCCATACATATACCACATGATTTGTATCAATAGTTACTGGTATCCCCCATTTAAATGATGATCTTGAAACACATAAATCTTGTAATCCCGGCTTAATAAAATTATTAATCATTTCATTTTTTCTAGATTCTGGTTTAATAAAATCTGGGTGTTCTTCAATATATTTTTCCAATCTATCTTGATACTTAGACAATCTAAAGAAGTAAGCTTCTTCACTTTTTTCTTCTACACTTCTTCCACAATCCGGACACATACCATCAACTAATTGAGCCTCAGTCCAAAATGATTCACAAGGAGTACAATACATGCCTTTATACTCTCCCTTATAAATATCATCTTGTTCATACATTTTCTTAAAGATATGTTGCACAACTTCTTTATGTTTAACATCAGTAGTTCTTACAAATTTATCATAACTTGTATTCATAATATCCCAGATAGCTTTTATTTCTTCAGCCACATTATCTACAAATTTTTGTGGTTCTAACCCAGCTTCTCTAGCTTTAATTTCTATTTTTTCTCCATGTTCATCAGTTCCTGTTTGAAAATAAACATCATAACCTTGTAATCTTTTAAATCTAGCTATCGCATCTGCTAAAACAATTTCATAAGTATTACCAATATGTGGCTTTCCAGATGTATAAGCAATAGCTGTTGTAATATAATATTTTTCTTTCATAAATTATCCCTCTTTCTTATTTGTACTTCCAATTCCACCAGTTCTAACTGTATCTACACAATCATCACTAGTTATTAAAAATTTTATAAATATTCCTTGAGTATATGCTTCTCCTTTTTTAATAACAAAATCCTCATTACCCAAATTTTGCAAAGAAACAAAAAGATGTCCCTCATTATTCGGATTATTATAATAATCACTTTCTACAACGCCGACTTGATTTGTTAATCTAATATCCTTTTTTATTCCCAGACTACTTCGAATAACCACAAGTAAAGCTTCATCACTTTCAAATTGTGCCTTATAACCCGTCGGTATCAAGACCTTTTCCTGTGGTTTAATTACATAATCACAAAGAGCAAAAAAGTCATATCCCGCACTACATTTAGTTGCTCGCCTCGGCAGAATATATTCTTCATATAATTTTTCATCATCTAAAATATCTTTTTTAAATTGTAAAAAACTAATTTTCTCAAATTTTCGCATAACGCCTCCTTTAAAACAAAAAAATCCATAAACTAAGGACGAGTTTCCCCGCGGTACCACCTTAATTCATGAATTTTTCATGCAACTTTAATTTATAACGTAATTACCCGTTTTAACTCCAGAACCATGTTCAATATATCAATTAATTCTTTTCCACCACCCAAGAACTCTCTATCTAATCTTTATATTTACTCTTTCTTTCTTCATTAATTTTTTATATTCTAACACACTTTATTACTACATTTCAAGATATTTTGGACTTTTTGGTAATCCCGGCATCGTAATAATATTATCAAGTAACACTACGATTAATTTACTTCCCGTATGGATTTCTATATCCTTTACCGTAACTTCTGTTACCGACTTACTATAAGCATATTGAGTTTTAGCTATACAGACACTAAAACCTTTAATATCTCTATTATTTTCTAAAACTTCTAAAGCCTTATCTGTATATTTAACATTTGGAACTAAATACACATTATTTACAATATTTTCAATTCTTTCTTGTAAAGTATCACTATCATTATATACATAATGGACATCTTCGGCTGATAAGTCACTATTTAAAATATGTTCTGCTAGATCTAAAGCACCTTTGCCACCCGCACCATAAACATTATTTAAAATACAAGGCACATTTAATTCTTCACATAAGTCTCTAATATCTTTATAATCATCTTCTGCGTCATCACTAAATTCATTAATTGTTACACAAAAAGGAATATTAAACTTTTGTAAATTATTAATATGTAACTTCAAATTATCTATACCATTATGTTTATTAGCTCTAGTAGTAACTATTAAAACTACAAACTGTGGATTTAAATTATATTTTTGTCCCAATATATCAATAAACTTTTCACAACCTAAATCACTGCCAAATCCAGCTTCTGTTACAACATAATCTGATAAAGATAACCCTAAATTTAAAGACATAACACTACTACAACCATGAGCAATATTAGCAAAAGGACCCCCATGCACAATAATAGGATTTTCTTCTAGGCTTTGCACTAAATTAGGTCTAATAGCCATATCTAATAATTTAACCATAGCATTACTTACATTTAAACTCTTAGCATAAACCTTTTCCCCGTCCATATTATACCCAATAAGTATATTATCTATTTTATTTTTTAAATCTTCCCTACTAGTAGCCAAGCAAAATATTGCCATAAGTTCACTTGCTGCCGTTATATTAAACTTATCTCTAAGCGCCCTATCATTCATATCAATACATCTTTTAAAACAAATCTTTTTCGGATCAAGTTTTAATTCATTTCCTTGATAAATATGATTATCTATAGCTGCTGCTAGTAAATTATTAGCACTTGTAATAGCATGAAAATCCCCAGTAAAATGTAAATCTATTTCTTCTTTAGGACACATACTAGCACGTCCTCCCCCAGTAGCCCCACCTTTCATACCAAAAACAGGACCTAATGAGGGTTCTCTTAAAACAGCTAAAGAATTTACATTTTTTCTTCTTAATGCATCATTTAATCCAATACATACAGTAGTCTTCCCCTCACCATAAGGCGTTGGATTAACCGCCGTAACTAAAATTAGCTTCCCTTTTCTTTCTTTTTTTACAGGATTTATCTTTGCCATATACTTTCCATAACAAAATAAATCATCAACTTGCAACCCAAGTTCACTTGCCAAATTTTCAATATTCTTCATTCAATCACCATTTTAAATATACTATAAATATAACATAAAAGTCAAAAAAAAACACATAAAATTTACTCTTATATGTCCACCGTATCTAGTACCAAACTTGTAATTAACTTTGCAATATTCAAATAGTTTTGTTCCTCTTTAGATAATATCATTACAAGCCCAATAGAATCACTTGAATTAATCAAGGGTACCACGGTATAATATCCAGATAATCGAATATTTTGAAAATCTAAAGTATCTACTTTATCCCCTACATAAGTTTCTCGTTCATCAATTAAATCCATACACCACTGATTTATTCTTTTTCCCATAATACCCTCTTTTAATGAGGTAGCAATTACTTTTTCTCTATCCGTAATTATAACCCCGACATCAAAAATACTATTAACTAAATTACATAAATTTAAACAGATATCTTCTAATTTTTTTACTTCAAAATATTTTTTTAAAATAATAGCATCTTCATCGGTAAAAATCTCTAAATACTCACCATCTCTAATTCCTAAATTTTTTCTAATTTCTTTAGGAATAACAATTCTTCCTAATTCATCTATTTTTCTAGTAACACCAGTTGATTTCAATTATTTCACTCCACTTCTTTATTATTGTGGAATATTTTTATTATTTTATTCTCTTAAAGTATTTTTTCAAGTAAACTAACTATATAAAAAATATAATGTTTTGGTAATCCTTTTAAAAGCAGAATAATTGTAATCTTTTCATTTTTATATCTAATATTAAAGTTATGACTTAAAGATATAGCCTCCATTAAAAGTCTATCTCCCTTAATATTTACTGATACTTCTTTTGGCAAGGTAATTTCTATACTTCTCGTAGTTTCTACTACTTCTTTAATATTATATTTTAAAGCAATTTTTTCAAACCATTCTTCATACATGTAAATAAGCATATCATCAGTAATTTTCCCAAATCTATCTTCTAATTCATTTTTTACTTGCAATAATTTCTCATAAGAATCAATTTCATTAATTTTTTGATGTATTTCAATTTTAATATCTTCATCACTAACATAATCATTACTAATATGGGTAGCAACATTTAATAAAGCTTTAACATCATCATTTTCAGGAAGAACTTCGTCTCCTTTTTGCCTTTTTATTTCTTGCTCTAACATTTTCATATAAAGATTTATTCCCACGCTATCAACAAATCCCGCTTGATTGGCACCAAATATATCTCCGGCCCCTCGCAAGCTTAAATCTCTCATTGCAATTTTATATCCACTACCAAGCTCTGTAAATTCTTTAATAGCATTTAATCTTTTAATAGCTAAATCATTAAGCATTTTATTCTTATCATACATTAAATAAGCATATGCTATTTTATCACTTCTTCCCACTCTACCACGAATTTGGTAAAGCTGACTAAGCCCAAACTTCTCAGC
>CAKOLP010000087.1 GCA_934096025.1 uncultured Bacilli bacterium | reverse complement strand
GAGATTTAGAAGCCCCAACTCTTTGGATTAATAAGGATATTAAGAATTTTTATGACTTTGATAATTCTAGTGAGTTAAAAGATATAAAAATTAAAAATTATAAACATATGGGTTCAATAAAATTCCCATTAGCTCAATAGGGATAAAATGATTAGTATAATAGCTGCGATTGGGTTAAATAATGAAATAGGTCTAAATAATAAATTGTTATGGCATATAAAAGAAGATTTACAAAATTTTAAAAAATTGACTATGAATAAATATATTGTTATGGGGGCAAATACATATTATTCTTTACCGAAGAAGTTGGCGGGAAGAAAATATATAGTATTATCTAGTAAAATTAAAAATATAGATAATGGTTTAGTTTTTAATGATTTTGATAATTGTCTAGATTTTGTAAAAAAACAGGAAGAAGAAGTTATGATTATTGGGGGAGCTAGTATATATAAACAATTTATTCCTTATGCTGATAAGATTTATTTAACAGAAATAATGGATACTAAAGAGGCTGATGCCTTTTTTCCAGAGTTTTCTAAAGAAAAATATAAGAAAATAATAGTAAAAGAAGAAACAAAGGAAGATTTAAAATATAATTTTGTAATTTATGAGAGGTGAAATATGAAAAGAGGTAAATTAATAGTAATTGAGGGGACTGATTGTTCTGGAAAAGAAACACAAGTTAAAAAAGCAGTAGCAAAATTTAAAGAAATGGGATTAAATGTTTATAATTATTCTTTTCCAATGTATGATACTCCGACGGGAAGAATTATTGGGGGGCCTTATTTAGGAAAAGAAGCTATATGTGCAGGTTGGTTTAAAGAAGGAGCAGCAAATGTTGATGCGCTTACAGCAAGTGCTTACTATGCGGCAGATAGAAGATATAATATTGATATTATTAAAAAGCATTTAGATGCCGGAGATATTGTTATATTAGATAGGTATGTTGAATCTAATATGGCTCATCAAGGAGGAAAGCTAAAAGATCCGGTAGAAAGGGAGAAAATTTATCAAAAGTTAGATAAATTAGAGTTTGAAATTATGGAGCTTCCAAGACCAGATGCAGTAATATTTTTATATATGCCATTTGAATATGCGGCAATATTAAAGAAGAATCGTGAAGAAACACCAGATGAACATGAATCTAATAAAGCCCATTTAGAACAAGCAGAAAATGCTTATCTTGAACTTACGGAAAAATATGGTTATAAAAAAATCAATTGTGTAAAAGATGATATTATTCGTACGATTGATGATATAAATGAAGAAGTAGTGGAAAGAATAAAGGAAATAATTATATGAATATAGAAGAATATAATTACGAGTTGCCAGAGCATTTTATTGCGCAAACTCCCTTAAAAGATAGAAGTGCATCTAAATTATTGTTATTAGATAAAGAAACAGGAGATATTGCCGAGGATATTTTTCAAAATATAGGTTCTTATTTAAAAAAAGGCGATTGTTTAGTTTTAAATGATACAAAAGTTATTCCAGCTAGGTTAATTGGAGAAAAAGAAGAAACTAAGGCGGTAATTGAATTATTACTTTTAAAGGAATTGCAAGATAACACATGGGAGTGTTTGGCTAAGCCTTTTAAACGTTTGCATGAGGGGACAATAATCTCTTTTGGGGGTATGCTAAAAGCAGAAGTGGTAAAAAAACTTACCGAGGGTATTGTGCACGTAAAACTTATATATGAGGGAATCTTAATGGAAATACTAGATAAATTAGGGACTATGCCACTTCCTCCTTATATACATGAGAAACTAAGTGATCAATCTAGATATCAAACTGTGTATGCGAAAAACTTGGGTTCTGCAGCAGCCCCAACAGCAGGCTTGCATTTTACTCAAGATTTATTAAAAGATTTAGAAAATAAAGGCATTGAAATATTATATGTTACACTTCATGTTGGACTTGGGACATTTAGGCCAGTTGAAGTAGAGGATATAACTAAGCATCATATGCACAGTGAATTTTATTGCATGACTCAAGATGTGGCTGAAAAATTAAATAAAGCCAAGAAAGAAAAAAGAAATATATACGCAGTTGGTACGACATCTACAAGAGTTTTGGAAACCATATTGAGTAAAAATAAAGAATTTAAAGAGTGTAATGGTGATACAGATATTTTTATATATCCTGGATATGAATTTAAAGCTATTGATGGACTTATAACAAATTTTCACTTGCCTAAAAGTACATTGCTGATGTTAGTTTCGGCTTTATCTAAAAAAGAATATATTTTAAATGCTTATGAGTATGCTAAAGAGCATGATTTTCGTTTCTTTTCTTTTGGTGATGCAATGTTTATAAAAAAAGAAATAAACTTGCATAATAATTAGGTTTTGTGTTACCATTAAAATGGAGGATAAAAAGATGGAAAAATACGTATATATGTTTAGTGAGGGTAATAAAGATATGCGTGAACTTCTTGGAGGAAAAGGCGCCAATCTAGCAGAAATGACTCAGATAGGATTGCCGGTTCCTAAAGGGTTTACAATTACTACTCATGCTTGTAATAAATATTATGAAAAAAATAAAGAATTAGATAGTTTGATAAAAGAAGAAATTGAAAATACTGTAAGAAAACTAGAACTTGAAACAGAAAAAGGTTTTGGAGATCCAGAAAATCCTTTACTTTTAAGTGTTCGCAGTGGAGCAAGAGTTAGTATGCCAGGTATGATGGATACGGTATTAAATTTAGGTTTGAATGATGAAATTGCCCAAAATTATGCGAAGAAATTAAACAATGTTCGCTTTGTTTATGATTCGTATCGCCGTTTTATTCAAATGTATGCTGATGTTGTAAAAGGTTTTGATAAATCAAAATTTGAACAAATAATAGATGAAGTAAAACAAAACAAAGGTATAAAAAATGATATTGATTTAGATGATCAAGATATGCTTAATATTACAGAAAGGTTTAAGAAATTATATAAGGAATTAGCTAATGAAGATTTTCCAAAAGACCCAATGTATCAGTTGATAACTGCTGTTGAAGCTGTATTTAGAAGTTGGAATAATGAAAGAGCTATTTATTATCGTAAATTAAATGATATACCAGATGAATGGGGAACTGCGGTAAATGTTCAAGAAATGGTTTACGGAAATAACGGTTTTTCATCTGGAACGGGAGTTGCTTTTACAAGAAATCCAGCAACTGGAGAACATGCTTTATTTGGAGAATACTTGATAAATGCTCAAGGAGAAGATGTAGTAGCTGGTATTAGGACCCCGGAAGATATAAAAACTCTAAATGATTATATGCCAAATGTTTATAATGAATTTTTAAGTATTGCTAAGTTACTAGAAGATCATTATAAAGATATGCAAGACATGGAATTTACAATTGAAAATGGAAAATTGTTTATTTTACAAACAAGAAACGGTAAAAGAACTGCAATTGCTGCAGTAAAAATAGCAGTAGATTTAGTAAAAGAGGGCAAAATTACCAAAAATGATGCATTAATGATGGTAGAGCCTAATCAATTAGATGCTTTGCTTCATAAAACTTTTACTAAAGAAGCTTTAGAAACGGGTAAAGTTATAGCTACTGGTCTTGCAGCATCTCCAGGGGCAGGATGCGGACAGATATACTTTACTGCTAGTGATGTTATTAAAAATAAAGAAAATAATATAAAATCTATTTTAGTAAGACAAGAGACTTCTCCGGAAGATATTGAGGGAATGAATGCTAGTGAGGGTGTTATAACACTTAGAGGTGGAATGACTTCTCATGCAGCAGTTGTAGCACGTGGTATGGGAATTTGTTGTGTAAGTGGTGTTAGTAATATAGTGATAGATGAAAAAGCTAAGACTTTAAAATGTAATGATAAAATATATCATGAGGGAGATTATTTATCAATTGATGGCACTACAGGAACTATTTATGAGGGAGAGTTGGAGCTAGACCAAGCAACTATTAGTGGTGATTTTAAAGAATTTATGTCTTGGGCTGATGGGGTAAGAACATTAAAAATTAGAACTAATGCTGATACTTATAAAGATGCACTAGAAGCTAGAGCTTTCGGATCTGAGGGAATAGGTCTTTGTAGAACAGAACATATGTTTTTTGATAAAGAGAGATTGTTTAATTTTCGCAAAATGATTTGTTCAACAAGTGAAGAAGAAAGAAAGCAAGCTTTAGAAAAAATATTGCCATATCAACAACAAGACTTTGAAAAATTATTTGAAGTTTTGGTACCATATAATGTAATAATAAGATATTTAGATCCACCTTTACATGAGTTTTTACCTAAAACTTCTTTAGAAATAGAAGAATTGGCAACCCATTTAAATAAGGAAAAAGAAGATATTTTAGAAATAGTCGCTTCATTAAAAGAATTCAATCCGATGATGGGACATAGAGGTTGTAGGCTTTTAATTACTTATCCGGAAATTGCAGTTATGCAAACGCAAGCTGTAATTAATGCTGCGATAAATTGTGCAAAGAAAGGTTTAAGTGTTGTTCCTGAAATAATGATACCTTTAATAGGAGATGTAAATGAATTAAAATATTTAAAAGATATTATAAAAAGAACTGCTGATAAAATAATTGAGGAAGCTAATGTAAGTATTAATTATGAGATTGGTACAATGATTGAATTACCAAGAGCTGCTTTATTAGCTGATGAAATAGCAAAAGAGGCTGACTTCTTTAGTTTTGGTACTAACGACTTAACACAAATGTCATTCGGATTTTCAAGAGATGATGCTGGTAAATTTTTAAATACTTATTATGATAAGAAAATATTTACAAGCGATCCATTTATGCATATTGATACATCTGGTGTTGGGGCATTAGTTGAAATAGCTACTAAAAAATCTCGTAGTATTAAGCCAAATATAAGTTTAGGTATTTGTGGAGAACATGGCGGGGATCCTAGAAGTATTGAGTTTTGTCATCAAATTGGTTTAGATTATGTATCTTGTTC
>CAKOLP010000086.1 GCA_934096025.1 uncultured Bacilli bacterium | reverse complement strand
CTATTAATGTATGACTTATCCCAATGTCCCGTTTTTTGTATATCTATTTCTGGTTTAATACTTTTTAAAATTATGTTACCTTCTGTGTTAATAAAAGCGGTATCACAATAGCTAATTACTATATTACTGTTGCTTTTAATTGGAGTAATTACTGTCTTTAAAAATTTATTTGTACAATAATCATCAGCTTCAGCAATCCATACATAGTCACCTTCTGTAATATTTAAACCTTTATGCCATTGCTTAAAAGCAGATCCAGAATTGGTATCATTATAGATTTTCTTTATATTTATATAAGGTGATAATGTATCAACTATATCATCAATTAAATCTCTACTATTATCTTTAGAACAATCATCTAAGATAATAATTTCATGAAGTTTTACTTTTTGATACAAGATAGAATATAGTCTTTGATATAGAAATTTTTCGTAGTTGTAATTAGGAACTACAACTGATATTTTTATATCTTGTGCTTTAAGTTTTTTTTGCTTTTTAGCCATTTCTATTAGATCATTTTTATCAACATCTTTAATTACAGTTCTCTGTGATTTTATGTTTTTAGCAAAATCATAACTTGAGATAAGTAAATTAGAAAATAAATATAAATTTTGACAATTTAATTTAAATAATGCCTTATAATAAATTCTATGTTTTTTACCGCATTGCTCTAAAAATCTCCAGAAATATATATTTCTTCTAATTTCATATTTTTGTGATAATTTATTAAATTTTTTTAGAATATTATATCTTCTAGATATATTTTTTTCTTTAGGAATTACATAAATAAGTAAAACAATAATTTGATTATAAATTATAGCTTGTGATATCTTATCATAGTTTTCACAGTTTTCTATTCTCTTTAAAGTTAAATCGACTCCATAAAATATATCAAATCTTTTATCTGAAAATCTTGAATTTTGAATTGAATTATTTCTTTGAATATAATAATAGTAAATACCATCTGCATATGATACTTTATTGGCATTTATAAGTGCTGGTAGAACTACAGCCAAATCCTCATTAACTTTTCCAACAGAAAATTCATATTTTTCTATCAACTCTCTTTTAAAAACTTTGTTACATGCTGATGCTGCTAAACCAGTGTTTACAAATCCTAGCTTGTCTTGTTCAATGTCATAACATCTGTTAATAACTTCTCTATTATTTTCATTTTCATAGACTGTTTTCATATCACATACTACTACATCAGCATTATCGTTTATTACCTTTGACATCATAGTGCTGTAATAGTTATTGTCAACGTAATCGTCTGAATCAATATAACCTATATACTTGCCAGTAGCGTATTTTAATCCTGTATTTCTTGTAAAAGATAAGCCACTATTTTTTGCGTTATAGAATATTTTTATCTTCTTTTCTTTATTATATTTTTTTAATACCTCTCTACTATTATCTGTTGAGCAATCTTCTACAACGATAATTTCTAAATTTTGATAATCTTGTGAAAGCAACGAATCTAAGCACTTTTCCAAATATTTGCCAGTATTATAAACTGGAACTATTACTGATAATTTTGGCAATCTAATTATATAAGCCTGTTCAGGTGTGTACTTGTATATCCAATCTAGTTCTTTGTGTTTTCCTAACACTTTTTTGTTTTTATCCATTTCTTGTTTTATTCTATTCCATATTTCTACATTTATTGGACTATCTGATGCTTTTTCGTATAAATATTTTGGAATATCACTCATTGTTTCTTTATTTACTGTAAATCCCCACTTATTTGGATCTTTTTTTAATGAAATTAATTCCATAATTGTCAGATAACATTTTTCACATTGACAACAATTAAGTTTACTTCCTTTATCCATGTAACAAACTCTTAGTGGAAAAGTTTCATTTTGCTTTTCAAAATAGCTAGTTATATGATTTACTTTATCTAACCTGTCTAACTCATATCCTTCGTGACATATAGAACAATTCATATATTTTACACTTTCATCTATTGTTGGAAATGAGCCACAAGTTGAACCGATATTCTTACTATTTAATGTTGCTGGAATATAGTGAAGTTTTATATTTTTTGTATATGCATATGGTGCTACATGTCCTATTAAACCAATACCGTGTTGGATTCCACGCCACCAACTATCATTAATTTTTCCTGTTAAAAGATCCTTTGTTAACTCATGTTCATAAATAAATTTTCTAAAATTGGTTTTTATAAACATATTTTTTAAATTATATTTTTTCCCGCAATCTTCTGCATTCTTCTTTAAAGACTCAAATCCCTCTATGTTATTATCCCATACATCAGTACCCCAAATTGTAATTAGCAATGGTCTTTTATTATTTTCTAGGCAACTTACTAAAGATGATGTTGAATCTACACCTCCACTATAAAATACAGAAATATTTTCTTCTGTATCTAACGGTTTTATTCTTTTTTTCTTTTTAACAGTTACTTTGCCTTTAAAAATATCTGTTTTATACATTTTGTTAAATGCCATTCTTGTTTTATCTAGAGAATTTGCATACTTTTCTTCTAGGCTATCTATTACCAATTCTGAGTTTGTTAACCATATTATTGGTAATACATTAGAGACAAATGGAATTACAGCAACTTCTTCTGGAACAGTTGATATATCTTCATAGTAATGAACGTGAAATTTATTTTCTAAATTAAAATATTTTTTTAATCCTTCTGTTACTTTGTAGTCTATTCTTATGTCATTTTTTTCTACTTCTATTTTTTTAACAATTATCTTTTCCATATATTTTCCCCCTACATTTGTTTTGATAATAGTAATAAAGATTTTAGTCTTTCCTTTTCTCTGAATAATTTACTTTTCCTAATTTTTTTATAATTATTTTTAATACTCGAACCCTCTTTATGAAAAACATGTAACGTTGGTTCGTAGATGCTAATTAAATTATCTTTTAATATTCGCTGATATAAAAATTCTTCTTCATGAAATAAAAATGTTTCATTATAAAATCCCTCATTATATTTTTCAATATACTTTTTTGAAAAAATTATAGCACAGCCATGCAAAGCAACATTTTGTAACGTTCTATCACCATTTTTAGGTTTGACTGTATTTCTTTTAAATATTCTTTTTATTTTCATATATAAATTTAGTAAATTAGTTAATAATGGAGAATTGTAAATTTTAATTAGTTTTCTGCATTTCATAATTTCTAATTCAATTGTTTTCTTATCTTTGAAGACAGGAAACGGATTAACTGATTCACCAGTTGGAGAATTTATTTTTGGCCCTAACATATCAAATTTATATTTTTCATAAATCTTTTTAACTTTTTCAATGAAATCTTGTTGTTCAATAAATACATCATTATTAATAACACAATAAAAATCAGGGTTATATTTTGCTCTAACATACTCTATTCCTTTATTGTTTCCTTTTGCAAATCCATAATTCTTATCTAGTATTAGGATATCATTTGTGTATTTTTTTATTTTTAAAACTTCTTCTTCATTTAATGTGTTATTATCAACAACTACAATAGATGCTTTTTTATCATTAATAATTTTTTTCAAATCTTCTAAGCATTCAGTTGTTTCACTTATATTTTTATAATGTAAAATAATAAAGCTAAACATATAAACACCTGCTTTCTATACTTCTTCTGCAAAACCTTTTTCTAATTTTTTAAACACTTTTAGGCCAATATAACATAAAATACAGCTTCCTATTAATACTACTAATAATGACTTTATGTGTGGCATTGATTGATAAAATAAAACGTCCCTATAACAGTTGATAATTGTAGCCATTGGATTTAAATACATTACCCACTTTAATGAACTATTTATAAATAATTCAGAAGAATATAAAATTGGTGTTGCATAGAATAACATACTTATTATGAAATTAATAATATATTCTGCATCCCTTATGTATACATTAATAGCACTTGTAATAAAAATGATTCCTTGTTGCAAAATAAATTGTGTTATTACTATCAATGGTAAAAATAATATATACCAACTAAATCCTATACCACTGCAAATTAAAAATATAAATATTATTAAGCATGAAATCAAAAAATTTACTAAGCCACTAAAATTTATTGATATTGGTAATATTTCTCTCGGGAAATACACTTTTTTTATGATTCCCGCATTCATTAATACTGTTGTTGTTCCTTGCATAATTACTGTTGTAAAATACGTCCATGGAAGAATACCAATCACTATGAAAGTAACATAATGTGGTTCCGGATTTTTTAATATTATGGGAAATACAATTGCATAAACTAAAGTTGTTAATAATGGATTTACAAATGACCATAAAACTCCAAGAAATGATCCTTTATATTTTCCTCTTATTTCCTTTTTTACATTACTTTTTAATAATTGTCGATAACTATATAAATTATTTATTAAACTTTTCATACTATCCACACACCTTTAAATATTCCGAAATCACTTTATCTATTTCTCCATCCATTTGAACTTGACCATTATTTAACCATACCGCCCTTTCACAAAATCTTTGAATTGATCCTAGACTATGACTTACTATAACTATAGTTTTCCCACTATTTTTTAACTCCATTAATTTATTAAAGCATTTATCTTGGAAGTGTTGATCGCCAACAGCTAAAATTTCATCTATTAATAGTATCTCAGCATCAACATTAATTGCTACTGAAAATGCAAGTCTCATATATTGTCCAGATGAATATGTTCTAACAGGGCTGTCTATTAGATCGCCTAGTTCCGAAAATTCTATTATTTCCCTAATCCTTGAGTCTATATCCTTAGCAGTTAATCCAAAAATAGAAGCATTAAAATAAATATTTTCTCTACCTGTAAAATCAGGATGAAAGCCGGCACCTAGTTCTAATAGTGATGTTAATTTGCCATTTATTTGAATCTCTCCTGATGTTGGATATATAATTTTAGTCATTAATTTTAAAAGCGTACTTTTGCCACTACCATTAACACCTATTAAAGCAACAGACTCACCTTTTTTTATT
>CAKOLP010000085.1 GCA_934096025.1 uncultured Bacilli bacterium | reverse complement strand
CCGGTATTTCCTGTAAGCATTATCGATAAAGGTATGTTTTCTTCTTTATTTTTTATACACTTAACTATTTCTTTGATAGCTTCTTGTTGACCAATTATTACTTCACTTAGTGATGATGCTAAAGTATCAAAGTTACTACTAATACTTGGAATGTTAAGCTTTCTATTTAAAACTGTTATTATATCATTACTTGTTAATGCAAGTTTTTCTTCCTTTACATTAGCTATTTTTTCATTAATACTTTTTTCAAGTTCCCGGTATGTTAGGGCACTTTCAAAATTATTAAGTCTAACCATTTCCTCTTTTAAACGAGTAGTTTCTTTTAGTTCTTTAGTTAAGCTTTGAATTTTTTTATCCTTATTATTTTTTACAACTTTCATAGCACATGCACTATCTAATAAGTCAATTGATTTATCTGGATTAAACCTATTAAGAATATATTTATCACTAAATGTTACAATAGTATTAATTACATCTCTATCTATGGTTATATTATAATGTTTTTCATAGTTTTCTTTTATTTTCCAAAGAATATCTTTAGTATTTTCTAAATCTGGTTCACATATTTTTATAACTTCAAATCTTCTTGTTAAGGCTTTATCTTTTAAAATATATTTATTGTATTCATTTAATGTTGTAGCTCCGATTAATTTAATAGTTCCCCGGGCTAGATAAGGCTTTAAGATATCACTGGCATTAATTGCTCCCTCGGCCCCGCCGGCATTTACAATAGTATGTATTTCATCAATAAAAAGAATAATATCTTGGTTTTCTGCTACTTCTTTAATAATATTTTCAAGTTTTTCTTCAAATTCTCCGCGATATTTAGTACCTGATATTAATGAACCCATTTCAATAGAAACTATTTTTTTATTTGCTAACTTTAATGGCACTTCATGTTCTTTTATTCTTCTAGATAATTCCTCGATTATAGCACTCTTTCCTACCCCAGGTTCCCCGATAAGCAAAGGATTATTCTTATTCTTTCTTAAAAGTGTTTCAATAATAAGGTTTATTTCTTCATCCCTATTTACTACCGGATCAAACTCTAACTCTTGCATATTTTTCCCAATATTAAATACTTCTAATTTCTTAGAATAAGTACTATCTATCTTTTGCTCACTTAAATAAATCTTATCTACATCAACCCCTAGTTCCATTAATAACCTTATAGCTATTCCCTCTTTTAATTCTAACAATGATACTAATAAATCCCTAGCAGTTAATTTACTTTTATCTTTATTTATATTATTTATAATTCTTTTTAAAAGCGGAGTATATAATGTACGATTAATATTTTCACTAGGCTTTATTATCTCTAGGAGTTCTTCTTTAAAAGAATTATAAGTTATATCATAACTTAAAAAAATACTTTTTGTATATTCATCCATTTTTAATAAACTTAAAAACAAATGCTCTGTTCCTACATAAGCGTGTTTTAGTTCTTTTTTTATTTTTTCTGCTTCTTTTAATATCTTACTTACTTCATAGCTATATACATTTTTCATGTGGCCTCCATAATAACTCTATGACTAGTAATGTTATTTTTTTAAAAAATTTATTCAAAAGAAACATAAAAAAAGTTGTGTACTTTTACATACCAACTTTTATATATATGTTACTACTGTAAATAATACAAGTAGAATAACAATGATTCCAACTACAAATAACCAAATGTATTTAAGCCAGTCTTTATAATCTACATCCATTAAAGACAAACCAATTACAAGTACTGCACTTGTTGGCATAAATATTTGAACTAATCCATACATTGATACAAATATTGTATGAGCAATATTAATACTATCTGCATATGCACTTGTTATAAATCCACCTACTGTATAAGCACTGTACCCTAAATCATTTTGGAATAATGATGTAATAAAGGCCATTATAGTAGTAATATATGGATTAAAGCCTTCGACTAGATTTAAAACAAAATTTGCTATCGTAGGAATAACTGGTGTTAAATAACAAATACCAAATATTACATATGTTGCAATAACAAATAATAAAGGTTTTAACATTTTCTTATTTCCCTCAAAGAAAGCTTCAATATATTCATCAACTTTCATTTTATAAAGGAAAGCAATTAATGCACTAGCCACTAGTAATAAACTACTAATTGAGAAAACAAACTTAAATGCTCCTAGAGCATCAGCCTTACTACCTAGGATAAATCCAAATATAGTAAAGTCTTCTCCAGCTTCAAGACCGATTAGCCATTCATGGAATGTGTTGAAAACTTCAATTTTAAAATTGCTTTTCCAATCAATATATCCTAAGATTGTAATAATTGCTACTAAACTTAGAACTATAATAACTGGGAATGTTTTTGCTTCTTTAACATTTTTAACTTCAAATGGGTCAACTGTTAAATTACTTTTTTTATCTTTTTTCTTTGGATCTTCTTTTGCCTTACGTAAACGCATTACAATAAAGAATTCATATAGAACTAAAGCAACAGCGGCAATTATAAAACGATAATTTAAACCTACAGTTACTTCTTGTGATAAATAACGATTAAACGCTATTAAACTATCTGTACCATAAGTACATCCTAATACACCAACTAATGCTGAACCAAAAGTAATAGCAAATGTTGTAAGCTTATCTACATTCATTTTAGCAATAACTGTTACAAAGAATGGGATAAATAACAATACAACGAAAGTTTGTGTAAATAATGATGTTAATACAAATAATAACACAGATATTACTACTGATGATATTATCGTATGTTTGCTTAATTTATTAGCTAGGTTTTCTGTTAGTTTTTGATAACCAGCTGCTTTAGACAAAACACCATAAAATCCTGTAAGTACCATTAAGAATACAATCTTATCTAGAACAAAGTTAACAGAATAATATAATGCATACCCTAAATCAGCAAAACCAATTCTTGACATTCCATATTCATAAAAATCAGAACCTTGGAAATATCCATAAGCAAATAACCAAGTAAGTAATATTGAAGTTACAATAAATACAAATAAACTTTTAGCCAGTCTACTTTCTTTACTTGTAAGGGCTACAAACATACTACCCACAACAAATAGTACTACTCCGACTAATTTTAAAATAAAGTCTGCATTTTGTTGGTCTACGAAAGCTGCAACTATAAATAATATAAATGCTACAACATCCATAAGAATACCAATACTTCTTAACATACCATGTTTTTCAAATACCTTTTTCATTCTCTACCTCCTTATAGAGATTATAACACTCATTACAAACAAAAAAAAGCAAAAAATGCCTTTTTTCATCGAAATATCACTATTTTTAGCCGAATTTTAGTCCCGAGGTTTCATTGTTGGGAATAAAATAACTTCTCGGATTGTATCTTGTTCTGTGAAAAACATTATAAGTCGGTCTATACCATAACCAATACCACCTGCTGGAGGCATTCCATATTCTAATGCTTCAATAAAGTCCATATCGATATCATTAGCTTCATCGTTACCTAAATCCCGTTCTTTTAATTGGTCTTCGAAACGTTCTAATTGATCAATCGGGTCATTTAATTCGGTATACGCATTAGCAAATTCTTTTCCCCCGATAAACAATTCAAATCTATCGACAAATCTTGGATCTTTGGGATTTTTCTTCGTAAGCGGAGATATTTCTACTGGGTGTCCATACAAGAATGTAGGTTCAATTAAGGTTTCTTCAACATACTTTTCAAAGAATAAATTAATTATATGACCAACATTCTTTTCGTGTTCTGCTACTTCAATATGATGTTCTTTAGCTAGCTCTAATGCTTCTTCCGTAGTCATTTCTTTAGAAAAATCTACATTTGTTTTTTCTTTTATAGCATCTACCATCGAAATACGTTTCCATGGTCCCTCTAAGTTTATTTCATGACCATACCAATTATAAGTCATTTTTCCTATTACATCTTTAGCTATACGGGTAAACATCGCCTCCGTCATATCCATCATACCCTCAAGGTCACTATACGCAAGATATGCTTCCATTAAAGTAAATTCTGGATTGTGTTTAGGGTCCATACCCTCATTTCTAAAAACTCGCCCTATTTCATAGACAGCTTCCATGCCTCCGACTAAAAGTCTTTTTAAAGGAAGCTCTAAAGCAATTCGCAAATACATATCTAAATCTTGAGTATTATGGTGTGTTACAAAAGGTCTAGCACTAGCACCTGTTAATAGAGTCGTTAAAATTGGGGTTTCAACTTCTACAAAACCTCTATTATCCATAAAGTTTTGAATACATCTAATAATTTTAGGTCTAAGGAAAGCTACTTTTCTTGCTTCATCATTAACGATTAAATCAACATATCTTCTTCTATAACTTTCTTCAATATCACTTAGGCCATGAAACTTTTCTGGAAGTGGTCTTAAAGCTTTAACTAAATGCGTATATTCTTGACACTTAATAGTTATTTCCCCTGTTTGAGTCTTCATAACTGTACCTTTAATGCCCACTATATCACCTAAATCAGCAGACTTAAATAGTGTATAAACATCTTCCCCTACATCATTAATAGAGATATATACTTGAATATTACCTAGTTTATCTTTAATAGAGAAAAATGATGCTTTTCCCATTTTTCTTATAAACATTATTCTTCCTGCCACAATTACTTCTTTATTCATTTCATGTAAAGTTTCATTGTCATAGTCTTTGAATTCTTCTTTTATATCTAAAGAGTGCCCAGTTACTTCAAATTTATGACCAAATGGATCTATGCCCATTTCCCTAATTTTTGTAGCTTTTTCTCTCCTTACAAGTTCTTGTTCACTAAATTCACGCATAAAAAATCACCTAGTGTTATTCTAGCATAAAAAAATATGATATGCAAATTAGAATTTACATACTCACGCACAGTTTTCAAAGACAAAAAAATAGACATAACTTCCTTGCTCAATCACAAGCAAACTAATCCGACTATGGTTATCGTTTTGGTGCTATAGAAACTATTTTTAAAAATCAGAAATCAAATGGATTTTATAT
>CAKOLP010000084.1 GCA_934096025.1 uncultured Bacilli bacterium | reverse complement strand
GACCTGATTCATATGCAGGGAGATTAGCTAGTGTTTTGCAAGGCTGTACGGATACTACAATTTATGTTTTAGCTTTGTATTTTGGGTCAGTGGGGGTTAAAAAAATAAGGTATTCTTTGGGAGTAGGGTTAATTGCCGATTTAATAGGAATTGTAATAGCATTTATGCTTACAGCTTTATTCTTTTAGGAATTTGTGGTATAATTTTTTCATTAAAAAGCCAAATGGAGGTTTGTTTATGGAAAGATTACAAAAGGTTATTGCAGAATACGGGTATGCATCTAGAAGAAAAGCAGAGGAATTAATTAAACATGGGAGAGTACTGGTAAATGGAAAAGTTATTAATGAGTTAGGGGTAAAAGTAAATTATAATGATATAATTAGTATTGATGGAGTAATTATTAATAAAGATGTTAAACATGAATATTATTTGCTTAATAAACCTAGACAAGTTCTTAGTAGTGTAACAGATAATTTAGGTAGAATTACTGTGGTGGATCTTATTAATACCGAAGCACGTATTTATCCGATAGGAAGACTTGATTATGATACTACGGGAGTAATATTACTTACTAATGATGGGGATTTTGCTAATACTTTGATGCATCCGAGCTTTGAAATAGAAAAAACTTATGTTGCTAAAATAAATAAGATTTTATCAAAAGATGAAATAAATAAAATAAAACATAATATGATTATTGAAAATAGAAAAGTTGATGTTAAAAGATTTAAAATAAAGTCAAAAGATATTGAGAAAAATGCTTCTATAATTGAAATAACGATTGTAGAGGGGAGAAATCATATTATTAAAAAGATTTTTCAAAGTGTGGGAGCAGATGTTAAAAAATTAAGTCGTATTGCTTATGGTTTTTTGGACTTAACTGGGTTAAAGTCTGGAGAATATCGAAAGTTAACAATTAAAGAGATAAAGAAAATGTATGCATTAAAAAAATGTTAGTTCAAGGGCTAACATTTTAATTTTCTTCAGTTTCTGGTTTGTTTTTTTCTTCTTTAGTATCATCAGTAGAGGTTTGTTCTTAATCTTCAGTTACTTCGGCTTCTTTAGCTTGTTCAGTAACAATTTCTATTGCTGATGTAGGACATGAAGAAATGGCATTTTGTAAGTCTTCGCTTTCTAAGTTATCGCTATTTGTAGCCTCAGATAGACCGTCTTTTATGTCAAAGTGTAATGGATCTATTGCAACACACATTCCACAACCAATACAATTTTCATTAACTATTAATTTATCCATTGTTGCCTCCTTAAAGGTATTATAATAAATTTAAATAATAAAATCAATTACGGCTTGAAAAAAATATAATTTTAGTATATTATTTTTGTAGAGGTAGTGTTATGGACACAAGAATAAATAAATATGATAACAATGAGAAAATGTCAAGAGTTTCTAAGAATAATCAACTTTATCAAAAGATTAATGATGGAGAACTTGATAGTTTTAAGGTTCGTAGTAATGCTACGGTTATAGGTAATCAAGATAATGAGATTGATGTTGAACAAATAAAGAAAATATTAGATACGCGATATAATAGTAATGTGCAAAGAAAGAGTATAAGGGTAGAGCCTAGGGAAGTTGAAAGCCCATTAAAAGAAGAAGATACAAAAGAATATGATTTAACTAAAGTTTTAGAAAAAGCTAAAGATGAAAAAGAAGAAAGTTATGAAGAAAATAGGGCTCGTAAGTTAAGAAATACGCAGTATGATATATTAAATAATTTAAATATTGATAAAGAAGAAAAAGAACAAGAGATTGCAAAAGAAGAACAAAAGAATTCGGCCCAAGAGAATTTAATGGATTTAATTCATACTATTACGATAAATGAGGCTCGCGTTAAAGGGGAAATAGATGATGATGACCCATTAAGCTTGTTTGAAGACCTTAAGGGAGATAATGATACTCAAGCGTATGAGGGTATGAAAGAGAAAATTCAAAGTATTAGTGAAATACAAGTAAAAGAGGAAGTAAAAAAAGAAAAAGAAGTTCCGAGAGAAGTTAAGAATTTAGATAATTCTTTTTATACAGATAAGTTATTTAATAAAAAGGATTTTGATGAAGATAATAATGATTTTGTTGATGATGTTAAGATTAATATTGGAATTAAGATACTTATTGTTTTATTGATTGTAGTGTTTGTGGTGGGGTTATTTGTATTTTTAAAATCATTTCTAAAATTTTAAAACATATTATTATAATATGAAAAGGTTTAAAATAAGAAAAAGATATAGGAAGACTAAGGTTGGTTTGGTAGTGCTGGCTTTAGTTTTATTTTTTACATATATATTTTATCAAGGTTATCAACGAGCAAGTAGGGATATTTTAGTAAAAGTTACTTTGATAAAGTTAAATGAGTTTATGGAGAGGTTCTTAAGTAATAATATTGGATATGATTTAATTAAAGATGAAGATTTAGAAAATATAATTAAGATTAATAAAAATAAAGAAGGTGAAATATTATATGTTAATTATAATTTAAATGTAGCTTATAAATTATTGGAGGTAGTTACTGAGGAACTTGAAGAAAATATTAAAGATTTGAAGTATGGAAGTATTGAGGATAGAGATATATTGATTAATAATAATATATTAATGTTAAAACTTCCTTTTTTCATTGGAAGTAAAAATCCTTTTGTGACAGGGTTGGGACCTAAAGTGTATGTGCCTATTAATTTTTCAGGGTCTTTATTAACTAATTTGAAAACCCAAATTAAAGATTATGGGTTAAATAATGCTTTGGTGGAAATATATGTTAGGGTTAAGATTACAAGTAATATATTATATCCTTATAGTAGTGTAAGTGAGGTAATTGATTATGATGTTTTGATCGCTTCTTCAATAATAAATGGAAAAGTACCAAGTTTTTATGGAGGAATGATTGATACAAAAAGTAATAATGTTTCTATTCCCATTGATTAAATTTTATGTTATACTGTATACTAGGTGAGAGTTATGGATAAGATATTCATAAATAGTGCTTTTACTAAAGCAGTAGATGATTATACTAAAAGTAATGATAATGTACAAGGGGTGTTGTATAATTCTTTTTTGGTGGTAGTTATTAGATCTTTAATAAGTATATATAGTGAACTTGATATAATTAATCCAATTGTTATAAATGATGAAGAATTATTGAAAGATAATTTATCTAAATTTGGTTATGATAGAACTAATGTGGAAATATTTTTGTCAAATTTACAGTTATATTACGAGTTTGAAGTTATTAATGAAAGAAGTGATATTAAAAGAAAGAATCCTTACTTTTTGTTAATTGAAAAAGAGCTTATTAGTATGCTTATTTGTAAAAAAATTAATTTTTTTATAACTGAAAATGAATTGAAAGTATTTTATGATTTGCTTTATACACCTTATTCTAATAATCCTTTGAGGGTATCATATAATTACTTGATGAGTGATGATGTTTTAGAAATTGATAGATATTTTAAAGAAGAAATGCGGAGTAATTTAAAAGTTGTAGTTCCAAAAGAAAAACACTTATTAAGTAGTAGGGCTTATGAAATATTAAATTATAATATTGCTGATGTTAGAGAAATGAGTGAAAGTGAAATAAATAGAATTAATGGTATGGTTTATGATTTTTTTAAGATTAGAGAGAATGCTATTAATAAAGAGTTTTTACTAGAAAAAGCTATTATGGATTATGAAAAAGAAAAGGGACATATTACTAGTGGTAATGGATATGTAGATATTTTGTTAGTTTTAAGTGTTATTGTTACTATTTTAATGGTTATTGGGATAGTTACATTTATTATAATTTAGGTTGGTTATGATAGAGATTGATGGAAGAAAATATAAGTTATTAAAGAATTATAAAGATGCTTTTAATATTGCTGATTTAGAAGATAGAATAACAGATTATTTTTATGATTTTGATTACATTTTAGGGGATTATGCATATGGTAAAGTGAGACTTAAGGGTTTTAATAATAAAGATAATAAGAATTTTAGTAGTATTAATGATTATGAGAAAATAGAGGAATATATTAATAATTGTTGTGCTTATGATTGTAAATATTTTGTCTTGCAAAGTTTAAATAAATAGTGTTATAATTTTAAAAGAATGAAGGGATTGATTAATATGAAGAAAATAAAAATAAATTTAGCAAATGGGACAAGTTTAGAAAAGCCTTTAGTTACGGCGTTTAAGAGTAGTACTGGGGATTATGTTGTATTAGATAATGAGATGAATGGGACAATGGGACTTCCAATTATTTTGGTTACAAAATTGGAAAATAATAGTTTAAATGGGATACCTGATGCGGAATGGAATGTTGTTAAGGAAAGTTTACGTTTGATTATTTCTGGAAATCATACTGATTATATTGATGTTGTTGATAATATTAGTGCTGCGGATAACTTTTTTAAACAATTGACTTTGCCTGTTGCTTCATTTGAAACTCTAAAGAATAATTATAGACCTGTAGTTGTAAATCCAAATCCTGTGGAAATGGGAGGAAATGCTCTAGCGGCTGATGCTTCTTTTAATAATGTAAATCCAGTTAATGGAGTAGTAAATAATAATATGGGACCTATGAATGTTGCGCCTGATAATGTAATGGCTAGTAATGTTTTAAGTAATGCTAGTGCTGGTGTAAGTCCAGTAAGTCCAGTTATGCCTAATCCAATGGAAACTCAAGTTGTAAGTCCGGTTATGAATAATATGGTAAATGAAAGTCCAGTTGTTAATTCAGTTATGGATAATACACAAGTTCAAAATCAAAATATTAATCCTGTTATGCCAAGTGCTCCAGTGGAAAGCCAAACTGTTAGTACAGTTGCTCCGGTAGAAGCTCAACCTTTAGAAAACGTAATGCCTGTAGAGAATCCAGTGGAAAGTGTACCAGTTGATTTTACTGCAGATAAAGAAGCATTCTTAAAAGCTTGTGAAAATATGTTTGATGCTTTAGTTGCTAAATTTAATAATAAATAGGTATTTAAAACCTATTTTTTTTATATAATGTAATATGAAACAAAC
>CAKOLP010000083.1 GCA_934096025.1 uncultured Bacilli bacterium | reverse complement strand
ACCGGAATGGACATACCTCTGGTGTATCTGTTGTAACGCCAGTTGCAGTGCAGAGTAGCTATGTATGGACGGGATAACCGCTGAAAGCATCTAAGCGGGAAGCCTCCTCCAAGATGAATTTTCCCATTCTTCGTGAAGTAAGATTCCTTGTAGACTACGAGGTTGATAGGCTAGAGGTGGAAGCGTAGTGATACGTTGAGCTGACTAGTACTAATAGATCGAGGATTTAACTTAAAATACATTTATTGCTAATTAATGAAATTGCATTATCAGGTTTTTTAAAGGACAAAATCCTTTATTGGTGACAATAGCTTAGGTGGTACACCTCTTCCCATCCCGAACAGAGAAGTTAAGACCTAATACGCCGACGATAGTGGAAACGCGAAAATAGGAAGTTGCCAATTTTTTTTTGTTTATAAATAGGCTAAATTTAACTATTTTAGTCTTTTTTTAATACTAAGTTAATTTTTAAAAGATTTAAAATTAAGATTAAAATAAAAAATATGTCAAATAATGGTATTTTGCTTGTATAAATAAGGTTATATCCTTTATAATAAAACCAGGTGATAAAAAATGGAATATAAATATACGTCAAGATCAGTTGAAGATACAATAAGAATTGCAGAAGATTTAGAAAGCGAAAAGTTTCCAAATATGGTTATTTGTTTATATGGGGAATTAGGAAGTGGAAAAACTGTATTTACAAAAGGTTTTGCAAATGCCTTAGAGATAGAAGATACAATAACAAGCCCAACATTTAATATAATAAAGGAATACACTAGTGGGGAATTACCCTTATATCATATGGATGTATACAGACTAGAAGAAACTGACGAGTCAGTAGGTATTACAGATTATTTTACTAAAGGTGGTATAACAATTATTGAATGGGCTGATATTATACAAAGTAAGCTACCCGAAAAAAGATTAGATATTAAATTTAAAATGATTGACGAAGATAAAAGGGTTCTAGTATTCATCCCTCATGGTGAAGAATACGAAGACCTTTGTGATGCGGTGTTATAATGAAAACTTTATTCATTGATACCCATTTAAATGATATAATAGTTATGCTCTTAGAAGATGGCAAGCTTGTTGATAAACAAGAAGTTATTAACAAAAAAAATAATAGTACATATTTATTTACTTGTGTAAAGGATGTAATTGATAAAAATACAATAAATGAAATAATCGTAGTAAATGGACCAGGATCATTTACAAGTGTACGTTTAGGTGTTACTATAGCTAAAACATTAGCTTTTACGATGAATATACCTATTAAGACTATTACTTCTTTAGAGGTTAGTGCAATAAGTAATCAAAAGCAAAGAGTTGCACTTAGTGATGGAAATGGCTTTTATATAGGGGAGTTTAATGAGAGTTATAATAATGTTAAAGACTTTTTTTATGTTAGTAACCAGGAATTTACCAACATGAATACATCAGATTATTTTGTGGATAACTATAAAATAGACATTAGTAAAGTATATGAATATTTAAAATCTAAAAAATATACCAATGCTCATGATGTAAATCCTGTTTATATTAAAAAAATTGGGGTAGAACTTTGATACGAAAAGTAACAGTTAATGATGTAAATGATATTAATGCGCTTGGCCAAAATCTTCATAAAAACTTTACGAGTGTTTTTCACATTGAAACGGAAATAAATAAAGATGATACGATTATATTGGTTGTTGAATCAAATGGTATTATTTCGGGTTATTTATATGCTCTTAAACTTATGGATAATATTGATTTATTAAGTATTTATGTTTCGGCAGAATATAGAAATAATAACTTAGGTTATGCGTTATTGAATAATCTTCAAGAAGAAGCTATAGATAAAGAAATACTATTAGAAGTATCAACAAAAAATATAGCAGCGATGAATTTATATAAGAAAGTGGGATTTACAAAAATAGGCATTCGAAAAAATTATTATGATGACAGCGATGCAATAGTAATGAGGTGGAAAAATGAAAAATGATATATACATATTAGCGATAGAAACATCATGTGATGAAACTAGCATGGCAATAGTTAAAAATGGAAAAGAAGTTGTAGCTATAACAATATTAACACAAATGTATACTCACGCGAATTACGGCGGTGTAGTACCTGAAATAGCTTCACGAATGCATACAGAAAACATAACGAAAGTTTTAGAGGATGTATTAATGAAAGCGAATATGAGTGTAAATGATATGTCTGCAATAGCAGTTACGCAAAAGCCAGGCCTATTAGGCTCACTACTTGTAGGGATAGAATTTGCCAAAGTACTAAGTTATGTATATAAAAAGCCTCTAATAGCTGTTAATCATTTAATAGGTCATATATATGCAAATGCCATAGATAATGAATTAGTTTTTCCATCATTAGCTTTGGTAGTAAGTGGAGGACATACAGAATTAGTAGTAATGAAAGATAATTACAGTTTTGAATTATTAGGTGCTACCTTAGATGATGCAATTGGTGAAGCATATGATAAAGTAGCAAGAATATTAAATATTCCTTATCCTGGAGGCCCTGGTATTGAAAAAAAAGCCTTAGAGGGAGAAGTCACCTATGATTTTCCAAGGCCAGTCTTAGATGACTCATACAATTTTAGTTATAGTGGTTTAAAAAGTAGAATTATAAATGTAGTACATAATGAAAAGCAAAAAGGTAATCCAATAAGAGAAGCAGATTTAGCAGCAAGTTTTCAATATTATGCAGTTGAAGAATTAGTACGTAAGACAGAACTAGCCTTAAAAAATACAGGTATTAAAAATATTATTGTAGCTGGGGGAGTATCAGCGAATAAATATTTACGAAAAGAAATGAAATTTTTATCAGCAAAATATAAAGCAAAGCTTAATATTCCAGAACTAATGTATTGCACAGATAATGCCGCTATGATAGGGGCAGCAGCTTATCCACTATATTTACAAAGACAGTTTTCAGACTTTACTTTAAACGCTGAGTCTCACGCAGATGTTTGCTAAAAATTGTTATAGCTAATATTTAAGTATTATGTTATAATTATTTTACATGGGGTAGTCTAGGTTTCGACATATATAACTAGGCATGACTGCAAGTGGTCGGCATACCATAAGTGCAAAATTAAAATTAAATGACGAAACTAATTATAGTTTCGCTCCTGCATTTGCCTAATTAAAGGTTTGGGAGCACTTCTACTCAATTTCTCTTATAGGTTGAGCTAGGGGTTAATATATATAAGATATAATATATTATTTGTTTAGGATAATGTATTGAAATAATACTAAACTTACTAACTACAAGGTTTGGTAAGAGCCATTATAGTTAGGACATTAAAATCTACCTAAACTTGTAGACGTTGTGATATAGAGTATATTGGACAGGAGTTCGATTCTCCTCTACTCCACCAGAATGATGAAAAAACCGAAATTTTTTGGGATCACATAAATACTACTTTCAAAATAAATTGGAAGTAGTTTTATTTATTTAACGACATACTTGAAAATTTGCATATCAATTAACTTTGTAGAAGTGTTAGTATATTTTAAATTATATAAATTTAAGTAATAGCTAAAATTTATAATATAAGATAAAATATTTATAAATTAAATTAATCTTTGGGGATTAAAAATACATTTGTAATGTGACTACAATAAGAAAAGGAGAAAAATATTATGAAAATAGATTACTTTTGTTTTAGCGTTCCTAGTTTAGGGACTACGGATTATTGTATTAACAGAAATGATGATGAAAACTCTGTTTGGATAAAAACTAAAGAACAAGAATTTATGGCCGCAGCAGAATCAAATCACATGCTAATTGTATACGATAGAACGACTAAGAAATTTTATAGAGATGGTGAGGAAATTGATATTAAAGATAAAGTTATATTTCCTCGAAGTTTTATATCTACTGAAAAAGAACTTTTAAAACAACTAGAGGCCAATGGTGCAATAAGTATTCAAACTGAAGAAGATTTAAAAGAAATAATAAATTGGCCAAAAAAAGTTCAACCAGAATATAGAAGAATTATTCAAACAACTTATAAAGACTTTCAAAATAATGCTGAGAAATACAGAACGGTTTTTAAAAATATTTTTTTTAAAACAGCGGAAAAAAGCCACAATCACTGTATATTAAAATATTTTGGATTTATAGATTTAGGAGGAGAAGAGTATTTTATAACAAAACCATCATTGCGGAATATAGCTTTAGAGGATTCTATTTTTCTTTCTGAAGCATTTGATTCGATTAAAGATGAAGAAAACGATATGGACTGTAAAGAATATCGCGTATTTGTCTTAAATAATACTTTATTAAGTATTTCTAGATCATATGTTGATTATCCAACGGAAGTTCCAATGGAAGTTATATTGTTTGCAGAAGATCAAATTAAAAAAATAGCAGCTCTAAATAATTTCCCTAGTAGTTATGTTTTGGATGTAGGAGAAGTATTAATGGCCGGTAAAGTAGTCGTTGATATTATAGAGTTTAATCCAATAAGTTCTTCAGGGTTAGAGGTTTGTAATAATTTAGTTGAAGAATTAATAAAACAAGGACAAGTAAACAGGATTACCAACCGAAAATTAAATAAAGATTAGTTGTGTTGGCCAATTAATAGACATTTGAATTTTTCAAAATAACTAAAAACTACTCTTAAATCAAATTTAAGAGTAGTTTTATCAATTGCCAATTTGCTTGTACAATTAGAAGTGAAGTCAAAAAGTTACTTTTTTCTTTTTTGTGGGTTTCTTCTTTGTTAACAACATATTACTTTCTTTATTGGCATTAAGGAAGTCACAAAGTCTTTTCATTGCAATAACTTCATCAGGATTAAATTCAGAAATAATACTAAGTGCTTCTTCTTCAGTTATTTCAATTTTAAATCTTAGATTATTGTTAGATTGAACAATAATTAACAAGCCAAAAGTAAGAGCTGTTTGAACAGCTACTCCTAAATCAACGTAATTATTATCTATACTTTCTTTTTTTCCTAAATCTTCAAATAAAAAAATAAAATCAGGATTGCCATAGAAATCATATAATTTTTTTTCTAAAGCATATTTTTCAATAATAACGCCATAATTT
>CAKOLP010000082.1 GCA_934096025.1 uncultured Bacilli bacterium | reverse complement strand
AGGTAATACCGGTGTCCCTGGTCGCAAACTATTTACATCATGACCATAAAATAATGGCACCAACTTAATCATACTACTTTTATAAAGAATACCTATTCCTTTCGGACCAAAAATCTTTTCCCCTGTAAGTGTTGCTAAATCTACATCGCGCATATTTAAAGGAACTTTCCCAATAGCTTGCGACATATCTGAATGTAATAATGTTTTAATATTTTCTTTTTTTATTATTTGCCTTATCATCTTAAGTGGTTGTCTAATCCCAATTTCTGAATTAACCATAGCTATACTGACTAAAATTGTATCTTCCCTAACTAACTTTTTTAAATCTTCAAAATCAACTAATCCCTCAGAATCATTTTTTACATAACTAATTTCAAACCCAATACTTTCCAAATATCTACATATTCCATAAATAGATGGATGCTCTAGTTTTGAAACAATTATATGTTTTCCCTTTTTATGATTAGCTAAAGCCACTCCTATTAAAGCCATATTATTACATTCCGTTGCTCCACTTGTATATATAATTTCATTTGTATTTATATTTAATATATCTCCAATTTGCTTTGTTGCACTTTCCATTAATTTTTTTGACTTTAAACCTAACCCATGAATAGAATTAGGATTGCCTATAAACTCTTTACTTACCTTGGATATGGTATCCATAACTTCATATGATATCGGAGTAGTTGCACTATAATCTAAATATATCACTTTTATTCCTCCCTAACCTTTAGCTTGCTCTAATAATTTTTTATGTATTCCCGGTTCTATTATATTAATTGCGCTTATAGCATTTTCTAAACTATTTTTAAAATTTCCCCTTAAAAAGGCATTCTCTGCTTTAACTAACCCAAAATCTACTTCTTTATTTGTAACTCTATATCTATTACCATAGACTATTGCTGCCTCAGCCATTGCTGCTGTTTTAATTGTTTCATTAATTGTATTATATACTTTTAATACTAAGTCTCTTGCTGTATCAACTCTTAAATTTAATACCTTTATAGAAATAGGTCTCTTATCAAGTTCTTTTATCAAAACATTAATTGCTTGCATCGCCTCAGCTAACTCAACATAATAATTTTTAGGAATACAAGGCAGTTTATATGATCTTACCTTTTCTTTAGATTGGCTAAGTATTTTCTTTATTTCCTCTAATTGTTCCCGAGCTCTTAATTCATCTTCTTTCAAACTTCCCAAGTTCTTCAAAGCTCCATTTAACTTTTCTTCAGTCTTAATCAACTTCGAATTAATACTTTCCATTTCTCTTGCCAACTTCGAATAAGCCATCATCTTACTTCTAGCAACATCTACTACTTTATCATAAGCCCCACGAATACTCATAATCTCATCTCTAATCTCAGGTATTACCGAAACTTCTTCATCACTTAAATCATAACTATATTTTATATCCCCAAGTTTTTTATATAATTCATTATTAACTTTTTCTAACTTCGTTGCCTTAATCAATATACTTCTACTGTAATCTTCATATATCTTCTTACTTACTCTTTCTTTATCAAAATCATTATACAAAGAATCAAAATAATCTAACATTGTCTTTAACTCAAATAAAGAATCTTCTACATTTAAAACATTTAACCTTTGAAATATATCTAATATCTTTTTATTTGCTTCTTCTATGTTAATATCTATATTTAAATAATCTAGGTTAAATCCCTCTCTAGTCATTTTCTCAGCTATACTCTTTATTTCTTCTTGCTTTTTAGGAATCAAATTTTTTCCCAACATAATTATAGGTCTAGCCTCATCAATTACAACTTTCAAATTAAGTAAAACATCGGTTATACCCTTAACTATTCTTCCTACTTCCGTATACATATTATTATCCATCGCCGATTCAAAGGCTTCAAATAACTTATTTACATTTTCAAATTGTAACTCAATCGGACTCTTTATAAGCTCATACTCATCTTCAAATTCATGATATACACTTAATATTTCTCTATATGTTGCTTTTAATTTAGTTATTGTTTCTCTATTTCTTTCTTCACTTAGTGTTACATCTTTTATTTCTTCTAGTAAAAAACTAGCTTTTGTCTTCAAATTATTTAAATCGAAATCAGCTTTTAACACTAACCCTTTTAACTCTTTATAATTCTTGCTTTGAAACATTTCTTCTATTTCATTTAAAGAATCCGTAAACTTCGGCATCTCAACATCTTTAATCTTATTAAATCTTTCTTTCCAATCTTCAAACTTTTCTTTTAATTCATCATTATTTACTAAAGCTTCCACTTTATTAAACTCCGACAAAATACTTGCTGAGACAATCATATTTTTTTCTGTTTCTAACTTTTCTATTTCTTTTTTTAACTTATTTTTTTCTTTTCTGTTAAGTAAACTAAGTACTAATACTACTAACCCAACAGATAAAACATAATAAAAAAAAGCTATTAACAAAAAAGTAATTCTATCCATACGATTCACCACTATATATAGTGTATCACAAAATACTTTATTTTTAAATAGCAATTATTTACTAAATATATCCATTAACGAAATAATAATTAATACCATTCCCAATATCTTTGTTAAAACTAATGTAGAGACTGGATTAAATATCAAAAGTCCTCCAACCAGAAAAAATAACACCGAAACTACAAACGTTCCAACCCAATTATTTTCCATTTCTTTAAACATAAATGCTTCCTTAGCCTTAATTAATGCTTTAATAAATAGATATATCCCAATACATAAAGCAATTAATCTAACTACAGAACTTGGATAAAGCATAATAAATACTCCAAAAACAGAGTAAAGTATCCCATTAATAAAATTATTTGTATCCCCTATTTTATTTTGCAAGTAATTAAATATACTCATAAGTCCCGCTAGTAAAAATACAAAGCCAATAACAATACCTACTATATTGTTAAAAGTTCTAGGTACTAAAAAAAGCCCTAATCCCACTAATGCTAAGACAACATTCTTATAAAAAATACTATTTTCTTTCTTATCTTTCTTTTCTAAAACACCTTTAATTGCCATTATCTCACCCTCTCTTACAGTTTATCAAGATTTAAGTATTTTGACAAGTTAATTATTATAATATATAATTTAATTAAACAAGCTAGTTAATGGAGGTAATACTTACTTGTTAGCGCCAATCCCCTATGGGTAACGAGGTTGATGTTTATCGAAAATTCGGCGGATAACATCACGGTTAAAGATAATCGTTAGATATATAACAAAAAACAAAATCAAAATTGTAACAAAATATATATCATATATAAGAAAGGATTTATTATGTGTGGAATTACTGGATACATCGGAAAAAGCAAATGTATACCAAAAATTATAACGGCTCTAGAAGCCTTAGAATATCGAGGGTATGACTCATCAGGTATTGCTTACCTAGATGAAAATGATATTAAAGTAATTAAAGAAAAAGGAAAAATTGCCAATTTAAAAGAACAATTAGACATGGATACACCAACACATCTCGGAATTGGGCATACTAGGTGGGCAACTCACGGAGAAGCAAATAAACTTAATGCTCACCCTCATCAAGTCGGAAATATTACTCTAGTACATAATGGAATTATTGAAAACTACATCGACTTAAAACAAGAACTAGAACAAAAAGGCTACAAGTTCCAAACGGAAACTGATACAGAAGTAGCTGCGGCCTTAATTGATAGTCTTTATCAAGAAACAAAAGACATAATCAAAGCTATACATGAAGCCGGCAAATTAATCCGCGGCTCATATGCTTTTGGGATACTCGTTGCAAACGACCCTACTTTATATGCTACAAGGAAAAGTAGTCCCCTAATCGTAGCAACATCTGAAGATGGTAATTTTATAGCATCAGACGTACCTGCTATCTTAAAATTTACAAACAAATATATTTTACTTGATGATTATGACATCGTTAAATTAACGGAAGAAAATATTACAATCTATAATCAAGATTTAGAAAAAGTCACAAAAGAAATTAAAACTTTCGAGGGCAGTATGGATGCTGCATCTAAAGATGGCTATGAACACTTTATGTTAAAAGAAATAAATGAACAAGATAAAGTTTTCAAAAACACAGTAAATTATTACTTTGATGGTACTTTTGCTTCTTTAGAAAAAAGTTTTAGTTTCCTAAAAAATTTCAAAAAAATAGATATAGTAGCTTGTGGCTCAGCTTATCACACAGGTGTCGTAGGAAAATATCTTTTAGAAACTTATGGTAATATTGAAACTAATGTTGAAGTTGCTAGTGAATACCGCTACAAAAAGAACTTCTATACCAAAGATACTTTACTAATTGTTGTCTCACAATCAGGAGAAACCGCCGACACCTTAGCTGCACTTAGAAATGCTAAAAAAGATGGCATAACAACTATGTGTATCGTTAATGTTGTAGGAAGCTCAATCGCACGAGAAGCCGACCATGTAGTATATATTAAAGCAGGTTTTGAAATAGCCGTAGCAACAACCAAAGCTTATCTAGCGCAATTAGCTATATTTAGTCTACTTGCTTTATATTTAGGAAAATTAAATAACACTATATCAGATGAAGAATTTACCCTAATTAATAATGAAATAAAAAATATGCCAACTTACATCAAAGATACTATTAATGATAAAACCTATATAGATATAGCAAATAAGATTTACCAAGATAAACAAATATTTTTTATAGGCAGGGGAATTGATTATGCCCTATCTTTAGAAGCTTCTTTAAAACTTAAAGAAATATCTTATATTAATAGTGTTGCTTATCAAGCCGGAGAACTAAAACATGGAACTATTTCCCTTATTGAAAAAGATACTCCGGTTATAGCAATATCTACTGATAAAAGCTTAAATGAAAAAACAATTAGTAATATAAAAGAAGTAAAAGCAAGAGGCGCCAATGTAATCTTTATTACAACCCAAAAACCTAACGAAAACTTCTACAACGACATTATATTACTTAAAGAAATACACCCAATTCTTCAATCCCTAATCACAATTATTCCCCTACAATTACTTGCTTATCAAGTAGCTAAAAACAATAATTGTGACATAGACAAACCAAGAAACTTGGCCAAATCAGTTACTGTAGAAT
>CAKOLP010000081.1 GCA_934096025.1 uncultured Bacilli bacterium | reverse complement strand
GATTTAATTAGACAAAACAATAAACCATATAAGGTAGTATCATCAGAGTATGTAGCAAGAGTAAAAGGTGTAGAAGATGAAAAAATAGATTATATGTTACACCAAGGAACAAAAGAATTTGATAGTCTTGAAGGATTAAATTTTAATATAAAGACAAAAACAAAAAATGTAGAATGTCATACAAATCTAATAATGCCATTTAATGCCTTAAACATAACTTTAGCATATGCGATTTTGGATAGCCTTGGAGAGATGGAAGATTCAAAGTTCAATCAACTTCTTGAAGAGATTAAAATACCAGGTAGGGATGAAGTGATAAGATATAACAAGCGAACAATAATTATATCAGTAACTTGTACACCGCATTTAGAGATTTTAAAAAGGTATAAAGAAAATAATAAAATTAATAATATAATATTAATTACAGGATCATTTGGGAATGGATTTAATAGTTGGCTAAGTGAATATAAAGATGAAAACTTTAAAAACTATGTAAATGAATCAATGAGATGGGCATATAGTTATTTTATAAAAAATGCCGATAAAATTTATATTACCACTAACGATTACGCTAGTTCAAATGTAAGTGAACTATTAAAGAGTCAAGAAAATGAAATTAAAGGAAAAATCGCCTATGAAGTTATAGAAAATAGAAAAGACGCAATTAAAAAAGCGATTGAAGAATCTGAAGAAGGTGACGTAATATTTATTAGTGGCAGAGGAAATAGAAAAGTTTTCTGTAACAATACAAAGTCAGTAGAAATGTATCTAGATAAAGAAATCGTGAATAAAGAAATAAGGGAGAAGAGAAATGCCAATTAGATACAACAATTTATCCTCCAATCCAAGTGTTCTAATAGTCCGTAAAAAAATCGTTAAAGCAGAAGAAAAATGTACATACTTATGTATAAAGGCTACATTTGAAAGAATAGAAAGTAATTATACATTTGGTAGAACTAGTTTTAAAATAGTATTAAGTGATATGACAAACGATGCATATCTAGGATTATTTCATCTTTCAACAAATTCTTTAACTTACATAAATGAAAACACGATTGGTAATTATATAGATGAACAACTTTCAAATTTTGCAATATCTAAAAAAGACGAAACCTATGAAGTAGATGTAGATATTAGTAGTCTTGTTAGTAAATATAAAAATAGTAATGGTTTTACGCTTAGCTTTGCCATTAGATGTTATTCAGAAGGTAGTATAGATATTAACATAGAAAACGTCACTAATAAGGAAGTATTAATAGGTGAAGTATATAATAATAAAAATGAAAGTTATCTTCATGAAACAATTAGTCAAGATTTAGGATTTGTAGGTAGTGGTAAGGTTGATCTTTATACTCAGGATTTATTTTTTAATTTTCTAGATATTACAACTAGTGGGAAAAATCCTGTCAGCTTAAAGGCTAGTTATAATGGAAAAATCAAAGGAGCATTTGGTCAAAATGGAACTTCTGACTACGAATACAAGATAAAAAGAACTAGAGACTACATAGAGCTAATAAATTATCTAAACGATTCTTATATATATTTAAAAATGACGAAAGAAGAAGCCAAAGAAAAATATCATTTAGAAATTGATAGTGATGATGATATATATGTAAATATAAGTGATTATAGTTATATATTAAATAATGGTGAAAATTTCTCATTAATAAAAAAGAACGTATCAGCACTAGAATTTATATGTCCAAATATTGTAAACGATGTTACAAAGGAATTATATTTATTAAAAATAATATTAGATAAATATACTATTACTTACGTAAGAAATGGAAGTTATCAAGTTACTTCAATTATCAGTAGTGATGAAGACAAAATAACAATAACATATGATGATTATTCGAATATTAAAGAAATAAATTATGATAATAAAAGATATATCAAGTTTACATATCAGTCTTTTTCAAATTATCGATTAGTTAAAAAACTTGAATATTGTGATAACAATAATCAAGCAGGAGAAGAAACGATTCAAGAAGAAGCAATTTATGAATATAATAATAGTTATCCATATGAGTTAATAGGAGCATATGATAATAAAACGCAAATAGGTTATGAATATGAATACATTAATGGCGTATTAACAAAAGTAACGAATGTTTTAAAAGATACTAATAGTTATTCAAACTTTATAACCATAGAAAAAGAAGGTAATAAAACAGAAGTAACAAATAACCTAAGAAGAGTTAATAATTATTATTTCAATAGGCATGGAAGATGTTATTTAAAAGTTGATGATAAAGGAAGAAATATTTCCACAAAATACAATGATGATTCTATAGGTGCGCAAGCAATAGCAGTAATGGAGAGTAGGGCACAAATTAGTGAAAACAATATACTACTTAATGGTGATTTTGAAGGAGATATAGTTGATCAAAGTTTTATTTGGGAAAAGAGTTTTTTAGGTTTAGATAAAATAAGAAATGATAGTATTGGGTATAATGGAAAAACAGCTCTTAGAATAGAAAATGATACAGAAGATGAACTTAGCATCTATCAAACAATAAATTATACTAATAAATATAGTAATAATAAATTATATTTACAAGGCTATGTAAGAGGAGAAGGAAGAGTAAAAGTAAATGTAAGGATAGATAATACCGATAACATAGTAACATTTGATGTTAAGAATATTTGGGAAGAAATAACACTTAGTGAAATAGACGTTACAAGTGAAGTTTCAACGATTAAAGTATCAATCATAATAGAGGGTAAGTCTAAGGTTAGACTTTCAAGTTTTTCTTTAAATGTAGGCAACAAATATCAAAGATACAATTATATTAAAAATGGAAAATTCCAACAAAATAAAGACAAATGGAATTTAACCGATTTAGATGAAAATGATATGGTTGTAGGTATTAGTAATAATGGTCCATTAGATAAAATATTTAATAGCGGCTTAAAAATAGTGGGTGATTTTAGTAAAATAAAAGAAATAAAACAAGAAATAGCCTTATCAGGTGGAGCAGGTGAAGAACTATCATTTTCGTTCTTTAAGAAAGTAAATTTAACGCTTAATGATATATGTTACGCCTATATGGAAATAGATTACTCGATTCTTGAAAATAAAACATATAGCTTTAAAATTAATAATAATCCCGATAATTATGAAAAAGTTATAAATAGTATTGTAACGGAAAGTTCTTATAATAAGATAACGGTCGGTATAAAATATTTAGGAAAATCGGACTTTATAATAACGGATATAGGTTTATATCGAGGAGAACTAGAGAATTACTATTCATTTACAGAAAACAAAACATTAGCGGAAGTAGCAAGTGGTGTAAACAATTTAGGTATAGAATATAACAAGAAAAATAAAATAAAAAGAATAACTAACGAAACGGGAGAAATATATGAATATACCTATGATGATTTAGGCAATATCATAGTAGTAACCGATTCTTCTTTGAATAATTATTATTTTTCTTATGATGAAAATAATTTCTTAAAGAAAAGTAAAATTACAACTATAAATGGAAAAACATTAGAAAAAGAATTAGTAAATGATTCCAAAGGAAATATAGTCCAAGAAAAAGATTACGATAACAACATTACAAGGTATGAATATGATGATAAAAACAGAATAAAAATATTAAATCATCCAAATGGTGAAGTTGAACATTATAAATATGATAATAGAGATAATATAGTAAAGAAAAGTTATGATATTGAAACTTCCATTATCGATCATGAATTCAGTTATGATGAAAAAGACAATATCAAAGTAATATCTTTAAGTAACAAATGTGAATATAAATATAATTCATATGATCTTTGGGGAAACATTAAAGAAATAAAGTTAAATAACAAAATATTAAATAAATATAATTATTATAAACAATCTAATTTTTATAGTGGAAAGATAGAAAGTAAAGAATATCCGCTATCTTCTTATAATTTTAGTTATGATGGACTTTTAAGATTAAACAAAATAGAATATAAAGATAAGGAAGACAAACTAACAACTATTGCGGATTATAGTTATGATGAAACGGATAATATCATAAAAAGAATTGACGCATCAGGCGTAACAGAATATGAATATGATTATGCAGGTAAAAGAACAAAGAAAGAATTAATTAATGAAATAAGCATTAGAAATGATTATGATAATTTAGGCAATATCCAACAAAAATCAATTGAACTAAACGATGCGATTTTAAATTATAATTATGTTTATGATTATGAATATAGCGAATATAAGAGTAGTGGTTATTTTTCTAGACTAGAAAATAGTTTCAATGAAGATATTATCTTTGGGGAAGCAAATCTTAAATACGGAGAAGAACCAATTCTTAATACCATTCAAATAGTAAAAGATGTTGATTTAAATAGAAACATATTAAGATTTACTAAAGACTCTTCAACTCTTATGTATTCTTTAGATAGTATAAATGCCAAAAGAATAGAAAAATCAGTAGGAAATACGATATTCAATAAAGAAGAATGGAATAATTCTTTTAAGACAAGAAAAGAAATATTTATGTGGGTAAGAGTAAATAAACTTTTATCAACACAAAATAGGGTTAACATTTTATCGCTTGGAAATGAGACGGAAGAACTAGCAAGTTTAAAAATAACAAATGATGGTACAGTAGAATTAATATGTAACACAACAATTAAGCACAACACAAAAATAAGAATAAAAGAATGGAATTTAATAGGTATAAAATTAGAACAGCTTAGTGATAACAAAACAAATTTGAATCTTTTTGTTAATGAAATATTGTATGAAAGTAGTATGCAAACGAACATATTAAAATCAGTAAGTAGGCTATCACTAGGAACTTATCAAAATAATAATGTAACAAAAGCAGCAAACAACCTTGAAATGCCATTTGACATTCTTTATGTGGGAATTGGAGAATATCAACACACCAAAGAAAGTTACAAAGGAATCTATAATGAAGGATATAAATACTTATTTACGAACACCATAAACAGTCAAAGTGGAGTAATATACTATAATCATAATACATTAAAAGAGATGGATGTAATTTCTTTAAATGGCACCCTTACTTCTAGTAAAGGATTAAAACCAATAGAATATACATATGGCGATTCCTCATTTAAAACAGGTAAAACGAAAATATTTAAACTTGA
>CAKOLP010000080.1 GCA_934096025.1 uncultured Bacilli bacterium | reverse complement strand
GTTATAAATGATTCAAAGGGAAATATCTTAGCAGTAGGAGTTAAAAGTGAGGGTAATTATATAAATAATACCTTACAAAAATATTCTTTTAAAGAAAATAATGCTGATATTAAATCTAAAAAAGATAAATATAAGATTACTATACATAATAAAACTACGAATGTAACCCAAGCTAAGGAATCAGCATCAGGAGTAAAATTAGTATTAAAAGAATTAGTTGGGCCTTATGATGAGATAAGTGTTGTTGATGATAGTGGAAATAAAGTAGTTCAATTAGACGGGGCAATAACTATGCCAAAATCTGATATTACAATTGATATGACTACTGAAGCAACAGTAAATCCTAAGACTGGAAGTATTGTTTCAATAGTTGTTGTAACTCTTGGGGCTCTAACAGCTTTAGGAATAATTAATTTTACGAAAAAGAAAAATAAATTTATGAAATAGAAAAAACTAGATAAACTATTCTAGTCTTTTTAATATGATGTAACATATAAATCTATGTATTCTTCTAAAGTTAAGTTGTTGTCATGAATAATTTTTGCTGCCTTATCTCCTACATAACGGATATGCCAGTTTTCAAATTGATATAAAGTAATATGTTCTTTATTTTTGGGAAATCTTATGATAAATCCATATTTGTAAGCATTGTTTTCAAGCCATGTATAATTATCATCAGTTAAGCGAATGTTACTACTTAGGGCAGTATTTCTTAAGTCAATAGCAAGACCTGTTTGGTGTTCCGAATAACTTGGGCGAGCAGAATAAGTATCTGCAGCTGTAATACCGTCTTTTGCAACGTAATTATTATAAAGCGTTCTTTGGAAACCTTCACCTCGAAAAGCTGTCGTAGGCATTAAATTAATATTTAATTCTTTTTTAGCACTTTCTTGTAATTTTAGGAATGATTCTTGTAAAACTTTTCTTACTGGAACTTGATTTTTATAAGCCCCGTCTAAATATACAATATCACTTGGCTGGTAGCCCTTAGGAAGATAATTGTATTTATTTACAAGAACTAAATGATCATTGGCATCAGCAACTTCTTTTGTTTCCGTGTAGGGATTTAAGTCTAAGTTTAAATTAGTTTGGGTAATTATATCTTCTATCTTTAAATCTTGATGTTTTTGACTGTAGTTTTTATATCTTTCAAGTTTACTAGCATCAAAATTTTTAATATTATAATATTGTTCGATGTTTTGATAATCTATATTTTTTAAATTTTCAATGTTTTTAGTACTTAGTTTAAGAAGATAGTTTATTTCTTTTCCTTTGTAGCCTTTGGGAAGAAATGTAGTTAAAATAGTAGCAAAGTTTTCTTCGTTATTAAATTCAATATCTTTATATTCTTCTAAGTATTCTTCATTATATATATTGTTTAATAAGACATATTCTAAGGTTTTAGAGTAATACTTTTTATCTATATTGTTTTTCTTTAAAATATCATTCATAACTGTTTTATCATTTGAATTGTTTTTGGCAAATACCTGATAAGTTACAAATATTCCTAGGAGTAATATTATTAATATAAATTGTTTTTTTAATTTTCTTTTCTTTTTCATTACGTTCACCAATATAATTGTAGCAAATATTTTGAAAAAAAGATGTATTTTTTTAAAATTTAATTAAATTATTTGATTTATTAGGTGGGATATAGTAATATAAATAAAGATTAGATAAAGGAGAATTAATTTATGTTTGAATATATGGGAGATAGAATAAGTAATGCCTTAAAAAATATTAGGGGTATGGGGAAAATTACTGAAGATAATATTAGTGATGCAGTAAGAGAAATAAGAGTTGCACTGTTGGAAGCTGATGTTAATTATCAAGTAGTTAAAGAATTTGTGGCTGATGTTAAAGAAAAAGCCTTAAATGAAAATGTTTTAAAAAGTTTAAAACCTGATGAAGTATTTTTAAAAATTGTAAAAGATGAATTGGTATCTCTTTTAGGCGGAGATTATGTTCCTTTAGAGGTAAATAAAAAACCTACATCACTTATGTTAGTAGGACTTCAAGGTAGTGGTAAGACTACTACAGCGGGAAAACTGGCAAATTACTTAAGAAAAAAACATGCTAAGAAACCTTTGTTAGTTGCATGTGATATTTATAGACCTGCAGCAATAGACCAATTAAAGACTATTGGTAAGGAATTAAATATTGAAGTTTTTAGTGAAGAGAAAAAGGTATTAGAGATTTTAAAAGATGCCTATCTTTATGCTGATCAAAATAAGCATGATTATATAATTATAGATACTGCGGGAAGATTGCAAATTGATGATAATTTAATGCAAGAGCTAAAAGACATAGATGAAGAATTTAAGCCAGATGAAAAGATATTAGTAATTGATGGATCAATGGGCCAAGATGCGATTAATGTTATTACAGGATTTAATGAAGCCCTTAAATTAACGGGATGTATATTGACGAAACTTGATGGCAATACTAAAGGTGGAGTTGCACTATCGGTTAGACATCTTACAAATATTCCCATAAAGTTTGTAGGTAATAGTGAAAAAATGGACGGACTTAGTGAATTTTATCCAGAGAGAATGGCCGAACGTATTTTGGACATGGGGGATATTTTAGAAATTGTTAGTAAAGTCGAAGATGTAATAAGTGAAGATGATGCTAAAGAACAAGCTATAAAAATGAAAAAAGGTACTTATGATTTAAATGACTTTATGAACAATTTAAAGCAAATAAAAAAACTAGGACCTCTAGAAAATATAATCAAAATGCTACCTCAAGCTAGGAAAATGGGGTTAAATAATATTTCGATAGATCCAAAAGAATTAGCTCATATTGAGGCTATTATTTCTTCGATGACTTTAGAGGAAAGAAAAAATCCAAGTATTTTAAAAGCAAGTAGAAAGCAAAGAATAGCCAAGGGAAGTGGCAGAAGTGTTGAAGAAGTAAACAGATTATTAAAACAATTTGAGACTATGAAAGATTTAATGAAGAAAATGTCTAACGGAAAAATGCCTTTTTAAAATGAAAAAACGACTGAAAAGCTTTAGTCGTTTTTATAATGTTCGTTTTCGAACCATGTCTTGGTATGCCATGTATCCTTGCGGATTTAATAAGCCTTGAGAATCTAAAAATTGATAAATTTGTTCGTGATTACTTTGATCCATTTTGATAAAGTGATATAAAATACTTAGGGCTGCTTTTTTATCTTGGATATATATCTCGTATAGGTTAGAAGCTATAATAGCACCGATAATATATATGTACATGTCATATGGCTTGTCAATGAATAAAGATTCTAGTTCTTCTTCACTATATATTTTAGATAATTCTGATTTAATTCTGTAGGTATAACACGGATTAAATAAAAGATAAATAGATAAACCAGTATCAGATAAGTAATTAAATATTTCGGCCATTTTGGTATAGTCAATTATACGAGAATTTAAAGTTGTTATGCGATTGTAACTAGCTATATTGCTATCTATAACTCCTAGTGAATAAAAATATTCTTGGCTAGCAAATTCAAAAAACATAGACACTACCTCAACTAAGGCATTAGGTGTTTTATAACTAAAATTTATAAAGCTTTGAATAGCGTGTCCGTATTCATGAACCATGGTATTAGCATCAGAAATATTATTTTTTCTAAAAATATTAATATAAATTGATTTAAAATAAGCTATATAAATTTGGAAGCCACTATAAGATAACCCTGGATTATAAGTTCCAATGTTTAAATGTCTATAATTTTTTCTATATATTGTTTCAAATAACAGTTTCGTTTTTCTATCAGTGGAACTAAAAAAGTCTTTTGCTAATTCTTTCATTTCTTTCTCACTATATTCTTGAGTGTATGATTTAATATCAAAATCTTCACCCGAAATAAATAGCTCTTTAATTAAATCAGGGTAGGGAGCATCATCTTGAATGTCCTCAAAAGCGATGGCCATTGTTTTATATAAATCTGGAGATGTATCAGGTGAAGAATTTTGTGATAGTATTCTTTTTAGTCTACCAACTTCTTTGTCTATCGGTTCAATTTTTTGCAAAAATATTTTATTAATTAAAGCAAAAATTTGTAATGTTTTATTTAAATTTTTAACTTGTTTATCATTAAGTAACATAAATATTTTCCTTTTTATAATATTCGTTTTCGAACCATGTTTTGGTATGCTGTGTACCCTTGCGGATTTAATAAGCCATGCGTATATAAGAAATGGTATAAATTATTATGATTGCTTTGATCCATATTGATAAAGTAATATAAAATACTTAGGGCTGCTTTTTTATCCTGAACATATATTGCATATAGATTACAAGCTATAATGGCTCCGATTACATATATGTATCTATCATAAGGAGTATCGATGAAGAAAGATTTTAACTCTTCTTCGCTGTATATTTTATCGAGTTCTCCTTTAATTAATTCAGGATAATCAAAACAAGCTGGGTTTCTAAAAACATAGCATAAATAATTAAAGACATATATCATTTTTTTGAAGCAAATTATATAATAATTTAAACCCTCGAAGCGATTATAATTACCAATATTACTGTCTTTAATACCTTGTGAGTGAAAGTATTCTTGACTAGCTATTTCCAAAAACATTGATACGACTTCTGTAAGTACTGGTGGAGTATTTGGGCTATAGTTTACAACATTTTGAATAGCATGACCAGCTTCATGTACCAACGTGGTTATATCCGGGTATTTTCCAGCTCTGTATACACTGATATAATTTTTCTTAAAGTATGGCTGATAGAAAGTATAGCCGGGGTATTTACAGTCTTTTGTTAAGGTGCCTATGTACATTTGTTGGTAGTCTTTTTGGTAAATAGTTCTAAATAAATTAGATGTTTTTTGACTAGTAGAACTAAAAAAATCAAAAGTTAAATCAATCATTTGTTCCTTAGTAAAATTAGTTGTATAGGGTTTAACTTGAGGTGAATTTATATCTGGCCATAAAGCGCTAATAAATTGACAGAAGGAATAGTCTTTGCTAATACTGTCATTAGCTTGTTTAATTGTTTCATAAACGTTTGTATTTGTTCTAGCTGTTGGAGATAGTAATTGGTTAATATCTTCTATAACAGAATTTATTTCTTCTATTTCTTGTGGACCAACTTTTTTAAGTGTTTTTAAAAAAAATATTTTTTGTTTTAAATCATCGCTTTGATTTTTACTTAATATCA
>CAKOLP010000079.1 GCA_934096025.1 uncultured Bacilli bacterium | reverse complement strand
TATTAATACTTGTATCGTTTTTTTTCCTTCATTATGACTTCAAGTTAATTAAAACAAAAATTGAATTAAGTTTATATGAAAAAGAAAGAAGTATTATTATTGAAAAGGTAAAAAATAATGAATTTTCATATTATTATGATAAAAATATCAAGTTGCCAATATATAAATATGTTTCGTCAGATGGTGAAATTTATGTTTATCAAAATGATGATAACCAGGTTATTAGTTTTTGGATTTTTAGAGGTGTTTTAAGTGGAAATGCCGAACTTATTTATACATCTGCTGATGAAAAACTAATATATGAAAATAAATCCAAAAATTTAATTACAAAAATTATAAAGTTAAAAGAACATTGGTATTATGTCGAAACTATTTATTAATTTTTATAATTAACAGTAAATACAAATATTATTTTTATAAAGGTATTAATTACATAATTTATTATTTATATTACAGTGGTGTAAAATAGGGGAGTAAAAAATGAAAATAAAAAAATCACTATGGGGATTCAGGAAAATAAAAATAAAAAAATCATTATGGAAGAAACATAATATTACTATAATAGATGCTGACAATATAGAAATTAAACATGAAATAATTAGCGAAATATTAAACTTATTTAAATATAATAACATTATACTAATTGCAGATTATATAGATGAAAAAGACGAAATATTTGAAGAACTTGATAAGCAAAAAATAGAATATAGAAAGAATATACAATGTATTAAATTAACAAAAAGAAATTCTAATATTTTAAATATGATTCCTTTAGATTGTGATCTATTTATCATTGGATATAATCTTAATTTTGATGCTAATTTAGCTTTTTCAAATATTATAAATTTACCTTACGATAAATTTATTGAAACTGGAGAAATTGATTTTATAATTGATTTTTGGAACTCTGAACAACAGATTAAAGTTGAATTTAATTCGTCAAAGTATGATTCAAATTATATAATGAATGAACTATGCCATGTTTTAAAAAAATATAATAGTGTTACCAGATAATTATCTTAATGAAAATAAATGAATTTTTCTTCAATTCGCAAAATTTATTTTTTGCTTTAAAACATTGATTAGTAGATAAAAATCTTTATTTAGTGTATCAATTAATTATAAATAATAATCAAATAATATAGTATTTAAAGTAATTTTATAGGTATTTATATTTTGATTCATACAAATATAAGTTGAATTTGTATAAAATTACATATAGAGTAATCAAAAACTTACTTAACTTAGTCTTGTTTCTGCAAGTTTTTTTACCAAAAACACTCTCTTTTTCTTTAATTTATTAGTAATAATAAGAGTTTTTTCAAATTTTGCGAATTAAAGGAATTTTTATAAGTTTATTGATTTTTAATTAATTCTTATGTATAATGTAGTCAATAAGCAGTACTTATTAAATGAAGATATTTTTTTCATTTATTTATGTGCTGTTTTTTTATTGAGGTGGAAGTATGGATTTAAAAAAAATTGGTAAATTTATTGCTGAATTAAGAAAAGAAAAAAAATTAACTCAGGTTCAATTAGGAGAAAAATTAGGAGTTACTGATAAGACTGTATCAAAATGGGAAAAGGGAATATCTGCACCAAGTATTTCGATTTTAAATGATTTAAGTAGTATATTGGAAATAACAACCACTGAATTACTTAGTGGAGAAAGATTAAATGAACTTAATCCACAAAAGGTAGACAGTGCTATATATTCAAATATAAAATATTACACAAAAATTAATAAGAAAAAATATTTAAAAAAAGTTTCAATTTTCTTTATTGGGATAATAATAATATTTTTAATAATAATATTGTTGCTATTCTTAAGTAATAACTATGATAATTGTTATATCTATGAATTAAGTAGTGAAAATGAGAAATTTAAAATAAATGGTATTGTATCTTTAACTACCGAAAAAGATATTATTAGTATAAATTCAATAGAAAATGTTTCTGATTATGAATTAGATAATGAAATGGTATATGCTTATGAATTTTCCTTGAATATAAATAAAGAAACAATCTATAAAGAAGGTAATGTTTCTTTGTATGAATATGGTAATGGTGATAAAGCAGTCTTGTTAAATGAAATTTTTAGTAGAATAAAATTGTATGTTACAGAAAATAGTAACTATAATTCTGTTATACAAAATGATATTTTTGATAATAAAAATATTTTTATTAAAATAAAATATATAAATCAAAAGCTAGTTGAAAAAGAAATCAATTTAAATCTAAAACTTAATAAAGTATTTTCTAATAATAAAATGTTTTATAATGGTGGAAATAAGTTTTAGATGGTACATTGTATTATTTTTTTAATAATTCTCCAAAAAAGATACCAAACTCTCCAAATAAGAGGTGTTGATTTTTTGTGGAATATGCTAAATTATAGTCAAAAGGAGAAAAAATATGGAAACTTTTATAAAAAAAGTTATTACATTAATAATATGCTTACTTAGTGTCACTAATATAGAAGCATTTGCATTAGTCCCTAACAATTCAGTTGTAAATAATAATGGTATTTCAATTACAGAAACAGAATATCAAAACTTATTAAATTTAGGCTTTACAGAAAATGAAATTTTAAATATGACATTAACAGAATTTGAAAAAAACAAAAGCCTTAAAGGAAAAATTATTTCACAAAATACTATATATTTAGATAAAGAAAATAATATATTGAACAATAATATTTCTACCTTTGGTTTACAAACTGGTTATATTGAAACTGCTGCTAAAAAAATGACAACTACTATTGTGTCAGTAAATAATAAATATCGTTATAAAATAACTTTGGAATGGAAGCAAATGCCTTCTACTAGAAGTTATGATATTATTGGAATAGGTATAGAAAATAATGTAAAAATAAACTCTGAAGTTTATTTTCAACAAAATTTTTGCTACTCAACAAATAATTGTAGTAGTAGTATTGTAAACACAGTCAATTCAATTTCGACTGGGGCAACTTCTACCTTTAAATTGCCTTCTAGTACAATAGTATCATTAAGTTCATATTTATACTTTGATGTTTGCAAAAATACTAATTTTGCAATTACGCAATTAAATGCATATGGTGATTATTCTCATGCAGTTCAAAGCATAAGCAAAGCTAATGCTAATAAACATTCGATAAATAGAGGTGGGATAGTATTAGATACTTCTATCTCAAATTGTTATGATAGTATAACTACCTCTAAAGCAGTTTGGACAGGAAACTGGTAATTATTTTTAGGTAACAGCATTAATTACAAAATGCGTACGAGTTGTAATAAGTGGTTGTTATAGATATATTATAATAGGAGGAAAAAAATATGAATAAAATCTTTAAATTAAGTGTAACATTTTCTTTAGCATTTGTGATAATGTTATCAGGAATAGCAATTGTCAAGGCTGATGGGCGCTGGTATAACTCATCAATTTCTATATCAAATCATTCGTCATTATTAGGTAAGGAAAGGACATATGAATTTGACAATTATAGAACTGATATTACACCAAATTCTATGGAAACTGGTGTATATAGCATTTATGAGGTAATATTAAATACTAGATTAGTCAGACCATTATATAGGTTAGGAATACACTATGGAAATGAAACGAAATTTGACGAAGATATTTCTTTTGACCCAAATGCAACAGGAGTAAAAAAAATTATTCATATGGGTAATTGTGGAAAAGGAAAAAGATATCTAGCTTTCAGTACAGCTAAAGGTGCAAAAGGTACTGGTTCTATGCAAGGCCTTGTTGACATTTATAATTATTCATAAATATTACGATAGGGAAAGAGTATTTGCTTTTTCCCTATTATATATAGGAGGTATATAATGGTTGCTATAAAAATTAAAAATGTTATAAAAAAATATAAATTAGATAATGAAATAGTAACAGCCGTTAACAATTTATCCTTTGACTTTGAATATGGAAAAATGTATGCTATTATGGGACATTCTGGTAGTGGAAAAAGTACATTAATTCAGTGTCTTGGATTATTAGATAATATAACTTCAGGAGAAATATATATTGATAATGAAGATATTAGCAAAAAAACTGTAGATGAACAAAATAAATTAAGAAATATTAAAATAGGATTTGTATTTCAAGATTATTATTTAAATAATACAATGAAAGCTTATGAAAATGTGATGTTACCTATGTTAATAAATAAAAAATATAAAAACAAAAATATTACTAAAATGGCTAAAATATTACTCTGTGAAGTAGGATTAAAAGATAGAATTAAGCATTATCCTAAACAATTAAGCGGTGGCGAGCAGCAAAGGGTAGCAATTGCAAGGGCTATTGCAAATAATCCTGATATAATTTTAGCGGATGAGCCAACAGGAAACTTAGATGAAGAAAATGAAAAATATATTTTAACTATTTTAAAAAAGATGGCTAATAAAGGAAAATGTGTTATAGTTGTGAGTCATAATCCATTAATTAAGGAGTATGCAGATATTGTCATAAATATGAAAAAAGGTAATTTTATGGTGGAATCTGATGAAATTTAAATATTATTATTTATTAGCTAAAAAAAGTTTTTTTAATAAAAAAACTAATATAATAAATGTTTTTCTATTAGTTTTATCGATGCTCATGATAGTTTTAATATCGAGTTTTTCTAAGTCATTTAATAATTTAATTACTAATCAAGTAAATAATAATATAAATTATCATGTCTTATTAATCCATGGATTAAATGATACGCAATTATTATCTGATGTAGATAATATTTCATATGTAACTGATTATACATCATTTAGCTATTATACTAAAACTGATAAAAATGAAGAAGTTCATCTAATTGGAGTGCCTAAGTCATATATTAGAACAATACTGGGAAAACAATCTAATATAAATGACAATTCTATTATTTGTCCAACTAAATTTTATTTTGGAGATAATCCTGAAGAATATGATAAAGATTACTTAAATAATATTATTGATGGTACGAAATTATTGAATAAAACAATATCTTTAAATTCTAGTAATTATAAAAAGGATTTTAATATTATTGGAGTATATAATCAAGATTATTATACTTATGGTGAATATAATATCTGTTTTACCGAAATAACTAATATTGAGGAATTTTATAATAAAGATTTGGAAAAAATAAAGAGTGAATGTGATCTTAAATATCAAGATTGCAATGATATAGGAAAAAATAGTACAAAATTAGCTGTTGTAAGAGATGTATCAAAAATAGATAAAA